>NZ_PNDF01000012.1:0-92154 GCF_005887195.1 Pseudoalteromonas sp. S1650
CAACTAATACTGCTGAGCCGTTCTCGATATAAATTTACTCTGGCATTAACCGCAGCGAGCTCTGCTTTTGTTAGCAATTCGCCATTTAAGAATCGTTGGCAAAGGAATGTACTTTTAAATAACTTGTGCCATCTAATCAGAATCGCTTTATTATTCAAACGCTTTGCTTTTGCTATATCAATATGAAGTACTAGATGAGTATGGTTACTCATAACTGCGTAAGCACAAACATCAATACAAAATATACGACCAAGTTGAAGTAGTTTCTTTTCAACCCAATCGCGTCTGTGTTCAAATGAGCGACCAGTTAGTGGGTCTTGCCCGCACAAAAAAGCGCGACGAACGCAGCGTGAAATGCAGTGATAATAAGGCGTGTTTGAAACGCTAATTAAGTTTCTACGAGGGGTTGCCATGCTCTTCTCCTCCATGAGTTGAACAGTGTAAGTTTAGTCATAATTTTGAGAAGTGAGAAATATTAAATTGGATGTCTGGTTAGTATTTTGAAAGAATAAATATGGGTGTCTAGTTTTATGCTGAGCCTCTCTCGATATAAATTTACTCAGGTATTAACCGCAGTGACTTCTGCTTGTGTAAGTAAGTCACCATCTAAGAATCGTTGGCAAAGGAATGTACTTTTAAATAACTTGTGCCATCTAATCAGAATCGCTTTATTATTCAAACGCTTTGCTTTTGCTATATCAATATGAAGTACTAGATGAGTATGGTTACTCATAACTGCGTAAGCACAAACGTCAATACAAAATATACGACCAAGTTGAAGTAGTTTCTTTTCAACCCAATCGCGTCTGTGTTCATATGAACGACCAGTTAGTGGGTCTTGCCCGCATAAATAAGCGCGACGAACGCAGCGTGAAATGCAGTGATAGTAAGGTGTGCTTGAAACGCTAATTAAGTTTCTACGAGGGGTTGCCATGCTCTTCTCCTCCATGAGTTGAACAATGTAAGTTTAGTCATAATTTTGAGAAGTGAGAAATATTAAATTGGATGTCTGGTTAGTATTTTGAAAGAATAAATGTGGGTGTCTAGTTTTATGTTTTTAAATCTTGTTAGATAAAGTGGGTGTCTGGTTAAGTGGGGTAATAAAAAAGCCAGTCGTAGACTGGCTTTTACTAGGTGGTTAAGGGCTAAGTTTATTAGCCCCAAACAAGTGTTCTATTATAGACGCTCAATTACAGCTTGAGTGAAGTCTGTAGTACCGTGGCTGCCACCTAGGTCACGAGTTGTACGGTCGCCTGATTTGATAACATCAGCAACTGCGCTACGGATTCGCTCTGCAGTGTCGCTCATACCTAAGTGCTCCAGCATTTGGATAGATGCTAAGATCACTGAAGTTGGGTTTGCAAGGTTTTTGCCTGCAATGTCTGGTGCACTACCATGTACAGCTTCGAAGATAGCAGCATCTTCACTGATGTTTGCGCCAGGAGCCATACCTAAACCACCAACAAGACCAGCACATAGGTCAGATAGGATGTCACCGAATAAGTTTGTAGTAACGATTACATCAAACTCATCAGGAGTCATAACTAGTTTCATACAAGTTGCATCAACAATCATTTCTGTTGATTCGATTTGTGGGTAACGCTCAGCTACTTCACGTGCCACTTTTAAGAATAAACCAGATGTAGATTTAAGGATATTCGCTTTGTGTACAGCAGTTACTTTTTTACGGCCTTCACGTACCGCTAGCTCGTATGCAAAAGTAACGATTTTTTCTGCACCTTCACGGGTGATTTTTGACATTGCTTCAGCTTCGTTACCATCTTCAGAAACAACTTGGCCAAGACCTGAGTACATACCTTGCGTGTTTTCACGAATAGTGATGATGTCGATGTCATCGTAACGAGCTTTTGTACCTGCAAATGACTTAACAGGACGAACGTTAGCGTAAAGGCCAAACTTTTTACGTAAAGTTACGTTGATCGAAGTGAAACCTTCACCAACTGGTGTTGTTAATGGACCTTTTAAAGTGATCTTGTTACGCGCGATTGTATCAATTGTTTCTTGCGGAAGTAACTCACCAGTTTTTTCTAGGGCAGCAAGGCCAGCATCAACGAATTCATAATCAAAATCGCAACCTGCAGCTTTAAGGATCTCAAGTGCTGAATCAATAATGCTAGGACCAATGCCGTCGCCTTTGATCACTGTGATGGTTTGTTTAGCCATTTACTTTTCCTATTTATGAGTAGATAAACACGTAAACTTATCGCGAAATAGCATGCGATTTACTTGTTAGAGGGTTTACGTGGATGTGTTTGAAAATTTAAGCGGCTTTTATAGCAATTTATTCAGCTTTTTGCCAGTTTATCCTGTGAATACTGACTATAAATAGACTAAAGTTCATATTTATTTAACGTTTTCGCACTTTTTAACAACACAATCTAAAAATTGTCTGCAAATTCACAGCTTTTGAGATATGCATAAAAATCTGCTTTTGATTGCCATCCAGCGGCCGATAAACTATCGAAAATAATTTGTTCCTGCCAACTACTAAAAAGTGCTTTTGGCTGAAAAACATAATAAGTAAATAGCTTAATCGCGACCCAATGCTTTTCATTGATATCAAGTGTTTGTTTATCATGTTGCTCACTACCAAGTAAATGTTGTGTCCAACTGTTATCGCCAATCAGTTGATTTAAATAGGCCGTTAGTGGTTCTTGGTTTAACTGACTAATCCCAAACAAACAGCCAAGAGGAGGGCTAATCACTTGTTTTTCAGCTTGCTCAAATACCGTTTTACGGGAAATACTGGTTGCTTGATGTTCACAAAGATAAAGAACATAGGCATACAATGGCAAAGCAACCTGCTCAAATTGAATTGAATCGGTGTGTTTAAATAACGCTTGGATAATACGTACCATGTTTTCAAGCCGCTTAGATATATGCTGAAAAAGTGGGTGAGAGGTGGTTGCGACTAAGCGTTGAAACAATACTTTTTGAATAATCGCAGGGGCGTTATCGTATCCGACCATAGATAAACAATGGCGCAAGTCTTTAGCTCTTTGCTGCTCTTTATTATAGGGTTTAGCGGCAACAGTGAGCTGTGTTATTAATTCAGGGTAGGGGCTTAAAAGCTTATTTAAGCCTTGATAGCTATATTCTTTTGATACTTTTAATGCACTAATTAACGTTAAATATTGTTGCCTACGTTGCTCATTTATTGATTGTGGCTCAGCAAAACTTATGTTCTCACTAAACCATACTGTGTAGAGCAAGCGAGTATCTTTACAAGGCCTTTGCTTAGCGCAAGTCGTTAAGCTTGCCTTGATGCGATGCCAACGAATTTTTTCAGGACGACTCACATCGACTAAAATATGACGACCATGTTCATCTGTCGCTAAATAGATAAGTACTTGTTCGGCATATTTTACTTCACTGGCCGGAATGTAAGGGCCAATATGCGCAATCAGAGCTTTTATGGCATTTTGTGCAAATTCGTTCAGTGTACGCAAATATATATCAGCTAAGGCTTTGTACACGCTTATATGCCCACCTGACTCGCGATAAGTCGTATTCATCGCAATAATATTAGCCAAAGCAACTAAGGTTGTTGCACCATCGTAAATCATAATTTTTGGTGCACTTAGTAGTGCTTGTTTATACTTATTTAAACGCGCTAATAAGTGCTGAATAGGTAGCGTATGCGAGCCTGACTCTTTTAGTAGTTTTGCCGCTAATTGATGACGGCATTGCCATAGTTTTTTATCTTGCGGGGTGAGTGCTTTACTTGCTGCTAATTTATTACTTTGCGATTGCACGCACAGGTAATTAGCTAAGCAGCAACTAATAATTTGCTCACTAATAGCTTGGTTGTAATTAAGACTACGGCATAAAATACAGGCTACAACACATTGGTTTACGACTAAATTTGTGGTGTAGCCGTGGTTCGCTACATACAAGCTTAATTGCGCTTGCATCCCTTTTGGGTAGGCTTGGTATAATAGGTAGTACCGCTCAGCAAGGTTACTTAATAAAGGGAAGATTTGAGACCATTTTTGCTTTTGATGGTAAAGTTTAAGTAATTGGTGCGTACTATCAAATAAGCGCGCTAGCTCCCGAGGGGTTACATTTTCCATCATAAGCGTTTAGGTTTCTTGTTGATAGCTTTCATAGGCACTTGGCCCCCATAACACCAACTGACCATTCTTAAAAAGTAGGCCCGTGCACTCGTCTATTGTCGTTATTCCATCGGATTTAACGTGCTGAGTGCGGTAAAAAATTATTTGCCAAACATTGTCTTCGGTGCGTTTTGCATAGGTTAGATCGGGGCTGCCTAAATAATCAAGCACCGCATTTAGATTTTCAGGTTTATCAACAGACAGCTTTGCAATATATCGCTTATTGAAGGCTTCACGGTCTTGCCAGATCATGGCTTGCGGATCATCTTTATAAAAAGTGATCACGAGGGTTGCTATCAGTGCATAAACACCTAACCCAAGTACCAGATATTGGAAAACCTTTTTAAACATGTGTAACTCTATAAAATTAACGCGAATTTTCAGTATACGCTCAGTTGGCCAACTGTGCTACGAGATTGCGACTAATTGAGCCTTAACTGCTTTAAACTAAAGCCTAAGTTAATATCAGTACGCAGCATGACGAGGTTTTTTGATATCACAAACATCTCCATTTCTGAGCTTAGCTTGCGTTTAAGAGTAGGGTTTAGCTCATCGTCGTTTATGGCCGCTTCTATCGACTCATAATCATTAATTAATTGCTGTGCCGACTTATTACCGATCCCTTTAACACCAGGAATATCATTGGTTTTATCGCCTGCCAAAGCCCAAAAATCAGCAAGTCGATGCCTGGGTACATTAAAGCGCTGTTTAATATCTTCAACTTCAATGTATTGCTTTTTAAAGTAGTCATAGATAGCTATTTGTTCAGATAAAAACGGTAAAAAGCCTTTATCAGTAGACACGATAGTCGAAGCTACATTATTTGTAGCTGCTTTGTGAGCAAGGGTGGCAATGATATCGTCGGCTTCGTCATTATCAGGTGAAAACACCACAATGCCAGTGTCTTCAATTGCTTGTTTAAAGCGTGATAAGTTTTGCTTGAGGGTGTCAGGCATTGGTGAACGAGTGCTTTTGTAGGCCTCAAAGTAGTGATAACGCCAGCTTCTTTCACCATCAAACACGGCAATCGCGTGAGTTGCATTACATTGCTGGCGTAACTTTTTGCAAGCATGTGCCACTCGGGCACAGCTTGCTTTTATCATATGCTCTTCACTGTGATGACTCTGATTACTATCAACAGCATAGATGCGCCTAATAAGATTTAGCGCATCTATTAAAAGTAATTGGGTTGTCACATAGTCTCCTGTTAAGCTTTGATCTCATAGCAAGGGATATACTTACTGCCAGGCAACTTCATACGACCTTGATCTACAAATGCTGCCAGCAGCTTATCCATATCAGCCATTAACGAAGGCTCACCACTGAGTACAAAGCGGCCATGTTGTTTGATGGCTTGTAGGCCTTCGTCTTTAACATTACCTGCAACAATGCCTGAGAATGCTCGGCGTAAGTTAGCTGCGAGTTGCTGAGTTGGTTGATCTAAATGTAAATCTAAGCCCGACATATTAGCATGAGTTGGTGCAAACGGCTGTTGGAAATCATGGTCGATTTTTAGCGTCCAGTTAAAGTAGTAAGCGTCACCTTGACTCTTTCTGTATTCACGCACATCAGCCATTTTCGCTTTGAGTGTTTTACCCACACGTTCAGGGTCATCAATAATTACTTCAAATTTCTCAAGCGCCGCTTTACCGAGTGTTTTCTCAACGAATTTACACAGCTCAATAAAGTAGTTTTCACTTTCTTTAGGTCCAGTTAAGATCACTGGTAAACATTGTTTTTCGTTATCAGGATGCAACAAAATACCTAAAAGGTATAACAACTCTTCTGCAGTGCCTGCACCACCTGGGAAAATGATAATGCCATGTGCGGTACGAATAAATGCCTCTAAGCGCTTTTCGATATCGGGTAAAATCACCAATTCATTTACAATCGGGTTAGGTGGCTCAGCGGCAATAATACTTGGCTCGGTTAAACCTAAGTAACGATTATCTGTAATACGCTGTTTAGCATGGCCGATGGTGGCACCTTTCATTGGGCCTTTCATTGCACCTGGGCCACAACCAGTACAAATGTTTAAGCCACGAAGGCCGAGTTCGTAGCCAACCTGTTTAGTATATTTGTATTCAACTTCGTTAATTGAGTGGCCGCCCCAGCAAACTATCATGCTCGGATCACTATTCACTCTCAGTGCGCCTGCATTTCGCAGCATGTCGAAGACCATATGAGTAATGGTTTTTTGCTCTGTTAAGTCTTTTTCGTATTTTTGACAAATAAACAGAATATCGCGAATAACCGAGAAGATATGTTCATGTATACCAGTGATAATTTCGCCATCAACAAAAGCGGATTCGGGTGGGTTTTCAAGTTCAATTTTAATACCACGCTCGCGACTTAATAAGCGAATATCAAAGTCTTCGTATTTATTGTAAATTTCAGAGCTTGAATCGGTGTGGCTGCCCACATTGAGAACCGCGAGCACACAGTTCCTAAATAATTTATAGCGCTCGCTGGTGGATGACTGTTCGAGTAGATCAACTTCTAGTTGCGATAGTAAATCCAGTACACCTGTAGGATTCAGTTGTTTTAACATAAGCACTCTCCTGGCTCATCTATGAGCCTTTATCATTGTGTGTCAAAGACCTCACCATTGAGATAAGGGCTTTATTTGCTAATGCAAACTTTATTTCGTCCTTCATTTTTTGCTTTGTACAGAGCATCGTCGGCACGATCAAAAGCAATCAGCGGGGTATCACCTTTTTTAAGTTGGGTAGCACCAAGAGAAATAGTGATTTCTACTTGCTTATCTTTAAATTTAAACGGTATTGCCTGAATATTTTTGCGCAGTTTTTCAAGAGAGCTAACTGCATTTTCAATAGACATGCCTGTCATTAATAACACAAATTCCTCACCACCGTAACGGGCAATAAAGTCTGATTTACGAATTGATTTTTGTAGTGCTTTAGCAATAACTTGCAATGTTTTATCGCCAGCACTGTGGCCATACCTATCATTAATAGATTTAAAGTGATCGACATCAAGCACCACAAATGTCACATCAGACTCTTGGATGTTAAATAAATGAAATTCATGATTAAAACGTTCATCGAAAGCGGCTCTGTTTGGTAGCTTTGTTAAACCATCAAGTAAGCTTTTATAGCGTTGTTCATTTAACCGTTTTTTGTAAGTTGAGAGTTTGCTTTCTAAATGACTTATTCTTTTATTAATGTCGTTAAAGCTATTTAATAAATGCTCTCTTTCACTCTGTTCTAATTTTTCTTTTGCAATTAAATCATCACTTAATGATTTTAACTCTTCTTCGACTAGCTCTTTGAGGGACGATATTGACGTTGCTTGTTGAGTCTGAGTATTAAGGTTTTTAATTTTTGCTTCTATTTGCTTATTTAGTGACTCGTACTCAGCGCTAAGTGACTCAGAATGTTTACTGGTTGAAACAATTGAGTGATGTAAATCTTCAATTGTTTGATTTAAAGAGATCAAAAAACTCTGTGCTGATTGACGCTCTTTACTCATATTACGAGTAATAATCGTGATAATTTTTAGAGCAGAATCAAGTAAATCATCAATACAGTCGTTATGTGTAATGTTATTCTTTACTGCTTTGATTTGTTCTGCGCTTTCATCCTCTAAAACGAGATCATTTGCTAGGTTAAGTAGTTCGGCTGCAAGCTCGGGTTTAATTTGTGATTCAGTTTCACTTTTTGTCGAAAGCTTTGCCTGTAAAGCTTGATGATAAATTATTACCAGTTTAGATAATAAAGGGATAAAGTCATGGTTAGATTGGATGTTATTTAACTCATGATCAAGCAAATGGCGTAAAGAACGACGGGCATCATCCGGTAAACCTTTTACTTTTTGTAGCTGCTTTCCTGCATCAGTGACACTGTTGTTAAGCTCGCGTTGTAAAGCAATTTGCTTTGCTTCTTGGTGTTTTAATAGCCCTAGAACATCATCAATAAAAGGTGAAAGAAGGTTAAAATCAACCCCTTTTTTCAGAGCACTTCTAAACTTAGCGAGGCGATTATCTAACTCAATATCTAAGCCCTTACAACTTAGAGATAACTTTGCAGCAAACTGAGAAAGAACCTCAACTTGGTGTTTGCGTGCATCCTCAACAACCGTCCGGGCATCGATTGCTTGTTTTAACTTTTTATTAAGAAGATCATGCTGTTGCTGCACCGAGTAATACCGCCGTTATTAATCAACTGTCTATAAGCTAAGTTTACAACAAAATAGTACGAAATGTAGGTTCCAAGTCAAAAACTTAGCCATTTTGTCTATCAAACTTGTTGCAATGGCTGTTTATCGGTTTTTAATTCACATTTTTTATCGCAATTGTTAGTCTATTTCGTAATTTTGATAGTAATAAAAAGAGTTGTTATGAAAAAGTTTTTGGCCATGTCTATTTTGGCGGCCTGTTCTAGCAGTGCGTTTGCAGATGTAAACTACTCACTGTCTATTACTCAGCCTGAACACCACCTAGGTAATGTAAGTGTTGAGTTTCCGCAAACAGCACAAGCACATTTAGATATTAAACTTCCTGCTTGGCGTACTGGTCGCTACGAAATTTTAAATCTTGCCAATGGCGTGCGCTTTTTCGAAGCAAAAGATGATGATGGTAAGGCGTTAGAGTGGGAAAAAATTGACCACAGCACTTGGCGTGTTCACCTAAACGAACCTACTCAAGTCAATGTAGATTACCAAGTTTACGCTAACGAGCTAGGTAAACGTGCTCGTCATATTGATGATAGCCATGCCTTCATTGATGCTTCTGGCTTTTTCATGTTCAGCGAATCATTCCGCCAAGACCCAGTTAAAGTTGAGCTAAATGTACCAAAAGCATGGCGCTCAGTATCGGGTATGGAAAATGCGGGCTCTAAACACAGCTTTAAGGCCGCTGATTACGATATTTTAGTTGATTCACCAATCGAAACGGGTATCAATGAACTACACAAGTTCACTGTTGATGGTCGTGAATATGAGCTCGTTATTTGGGGTGAAGGCAACTACGATGTAGATCAAATGCTAACTGACCTTAAAAAGCTAGTGACAACGGGCAACGTAATTTGGGATAACTACCCGTATGAGCGTTATGTATTTATGGTACATGCTACGTCAGGTGCAGGCGGTGCAACAGAGCATTTAAACTCAACCATTATCCAGCGCCCACGTGACCGTTTTGGTTCTCGTAAAGATTACCTTGCGTTTATCAGCACCGCAGCTCACGAATTCATTCATACTTGGAACGTAAAAGCATACCGCCCTAAAGGTATCGCGCCGTATGACTACACCAATATTAACTACGCGAAAACATTATGGATTGCAGAGGGCTCAACAAGCTACTTTGAAGATCACTTAATGGTGCGTGCTGGCATTGAAACAACTGATGAGTTCTTCGGTACGTTAACGAAAACCATTAATCGTCACTTACAAACACCGGGTCGCGAAGTACAAAGTGCAACTGAAACAAGCTTTGATAAGTGGATTAACCAAGGCGGCGACCACGCTCGCAACTATAGCACTAATATCTATTTAGAAGGTGCGTTGATTTCAATGGCACTCGATATTGATTTGCTAGAAAAAAGCGATGGCAAAATTAGTTACCGCGATGTACACCGTGCGCTTTATAACAAGCACCGTTTACCAGATGGTTTTACGCCAGATGATGTTAAAGCGATTTTAAAAGAGCTAACTGGTCGTGATTACAGTGCTTGGTGGCAATCGAATGTGGACGAGCCAGCTGCTATCGACTTTGATGAGCTACTTGCAAAAGTAGGCTTAGGTTTAATTCGCCCAGAAGGCGCAAAATCAGTACCGAGTATTGATTCGTTTGCTAAAAACAGCGGTGAGTTACTCACCCTAACTCATGTTCGCCGTGGTGGCGCTGCATGGCAAGCGGGCTTAACAACGGATGATAAAATCGTCGCGTTTAACAAAAAGCATGTGGGTAAAGATTTAACAGCCAGCCTCGAAACGTTCAAAGCAGGCGACACAGTGACTGTTGATTTCATTCGACGCGATGCACTGCAAAGCACAACGCTAACACTTAGCGAAGATTTTGATAAAGAGAAAAAGGTCAAAGCATTAAAAGATGCAACACCAGCGCAAATGGCATTGTTTAAAGCATGGATGGGTGTTGACCACCCAAATCAAGCTAAATAACAGCCAAGCTAAATAAATCGTTAATGATTTTTGATTGGTAAGAGAGGAGCTGCGGCTCCTTTCTTTTTGCTTGGTACTTGCTGCGCTTTTACAAATTGCTTAGTGTATTGTGCGTTTAATAGTGCACTGCGAAGTTGCTGCTTTTTACGTCGCCAAAACGACTTTTTAACTTTGCTTGATCTATCACGAATATCGCTTTGTGAATTATCGGGTTGTGATACCGGGTAGGGCAGCAAAGAGTATCCATAAACACCGGTTTCCCACACATGCTGTAAATCGCAGTCAACGGGGCGGCCAAATGTGGCTGTGGCTTTTAACAACGCTTTTGCACCTTCAAAACTAACAGCAGTTGCACAGCAGCCAGACATAAGCTTTTTATGAATAACTAAATGTTGCTCATCGGCAAGGGGTTTAGTAAAGGCAATTTCCCGACTTCGGTCTTTATAAGCGGCCAATTTTATTAGCTGCCAAGGCTGCTTTAATGTACTAATGTTTTCAATTGCACTGTGAATAGAGCGGTCGAGAACAAAGTCATCTTCTAAAATAATGGCGTAATCTAATTGCCTATCGACAATGGTTTGCCATGCTTTTCTGTGACTCAGGTAACAGCCAATTTCACCTTTACTCAATGGCTTGTGGTATTTTTTTAGGTTTAAATCAGCACTATAGTGCTTGGCTATCTCTGTATCATACAGCTCTCTACCATCAATTGCATCAAGGCGTTCAAATGCCAAATTTTGTACATTTAGCTCATGGCTAACACCGTTTAATCGTTCAGTAGAGCTTGCTAAGTTAATTACAAAAATAGCGGTCATTATCGTTACCTGATGGTCAGTTTGAGTCAGGCTAACAAGCTTTAATGACGCTTGGGTGTCAGAACTATTTCGCTTTTATGTCAGGGCGAGGAGTATTTAAAATCGCTTGCTTTTCTTGCTCGGATAAAATGATCCAATCAAAAATTTCATCATTACTGCGACCACAGCCAGTGCAATAGCCATTTAGGCGATGACATTGACCGATGCAATCTGTTTTAAATTGGCTGGTTGGTTTTTTTGATTTTGTCATAGTGATGTGAAGGCTAATATAGCCTTCATGAGTGTATTACTTGCCTTCAATTGGCTTACCAATTTCAAGAGTGGTAGACCAAGGCTGTTTGCGTGATAGGGTTTTACCCGAATGAATTGAGATAACAGGGTTGTTTTCGTCAAGCACAAACGTGGTGCGTAACGATTCAGCTGACTCTTTTTGTGTTTGATGCCAGTTATTACTTGCTAAACAAGCTTGGGTAAAATTAACCGCACGGGTGTGATCGGCAACAGCTTGTTGCTGTTGCTCGTAGTTGCCTACACAGCGGTAGGTAACATTGTCTTTATCAAGCGCCGTGATTTGACAGTTATCGGCAATAAGGTTGTATTTTGCTGTCCATGTTTCCATGTATTTTGTATTTACACGGCTACGTTTTAAGCCTTCAAAGCGGTTATCGTAAGCACCTAATAGGGCGTTAATTTTCTCGCAAGGGGTTAAGTTATCAATGGCTGTTTGTTGTTCAGTTGTTAGTCCTGTACAACCTGTTAAAACAAGGCCAGTTAGTAAGGCGGCGAGTGGCTTTTTCATATCAGGCTATCCTTTTAAATAGCAGTTCCTTAAACGTTTCCTAAAGGATACCTAAGCCCTTGTAAAAATGCTAATAAAGATTGGTGATTACAAAGCAAAATGCCCTCGTAAAGGAGGGCATTTTAGTTGCGTATATGGTAAAAGCGCAGGCTTACATTTTAGTTTTACCAGCAATGTTGGTCACTTTTACTGAGCCAGAACCATCACTTAGTAACTCAAAGTTTGCTGCAGTATCAACGCGAATGCTGCCTGAGCCATCTGAAACGACAACATCACCAGAAATATCATTTAAGTCGATGCCACCAGAACCATCGTGTATTTCAATATTGCCCTGTGCGTTGGCAACATCAATATTACCTGAGCCGTCATGAATTTTAATATCACGGCTGATATTACGTGCCTCTATGCTACCCGAACCATCATTGATTTCTAATGTGCCTGTAATGTCATTTGCGGTAATTGAACCTGAACCATCGTTGATCACAGTATCAGCGACTTTGCTAATAATAATTTCGCCAGAGCCATCGTGTACATCAACATTAAATGAACGAGGGATCGCAACAGTTAAATCAATGCGGGTTTGCTTATTGGTGTGGTAATCGCACTGGCCTGCACTAAGTGCTGCGTTATTGCCTTTGGCTTCAAGGTTTAAGCAGTATTCATCATGAGGCTTTTCTTGATAAATCTCGGCTTTAACGGTTACTTCATCACTGTCACTACCGGTTATATGTAAAAAACCAGAGCCGGCTTCTACTTTTAAAGCGCTTAATGAGGCTGCATCTAGCGTTAGGTTTTTCGTGTCTTGTAGTGACATATCACCCCAAGAAAATGTTTGTGCTGATAATAAGCCTGCGGCAATGAGTGAGAGTGTTTTTACTGTACTTAACATGGTTCTTCCCTTTCATATCTGTGGTGTTATTAGCTTAGTCGCAGGTGCTGATAAAAAAGGTTTAAAGGGTTTAAAAATTTTTTATAAAAATAATAGGCTGAACTTATGAATTCTAAGGTTAAGGCTAATAATTACAAAGTAATGCGATAAGTGGGATTAATAAATGCACCTGTATTTTCTATGTACGAAATAGAACATTTAATAAGACTAACATTCTGATATACACGATTAAGTAGAGCTTGAATCATCAAGCCCTACTAAAAAGGACAAATTTTTTAGTTTAATAATTTATTTCTATTTGACCAACTGAAACAGTTCCTTGCTGCCAAGTTGTTCTACATGTCAATGAAAGAATAGAATTGTCTTGATAATTATTATCTAAACTTGTTGTGAAATTAACACTTTGTTTAGATGAGTTATTTAGATCAGATATGCTAATCCAATCAAAACCCTGTCCAGTCCCATATTTAAGCCATACTTCACTGTTGCCATCATTTACTTTTTTAATCTGTGAAATTGAGCAACCACCAAAAGAGTTATTTAAACCTTGAGTAGTACCGTGAACTGTTAGTTGGTATTGACCAATGTTATCGTTCAATGGAATTGCACAATTGAAGTAACGTGAAGTTCTTGAAAATGTTGGGTTGAAAATAAAGTATCCGTTAGCGGTTGCGCCAACATTTTCTAAAGAGACTTCTTTTAGTGCTGATAAATCGCCATTTGTAGCAATTAGCTCGTTTAAAGCTGAAGATTTTTTCACAGTATCTTCACTACAATGCGCAGAGCCAGTAAAAGTAATTGTTTGTGAAAATGCTGATGTTGATGCAATCGCTAAAAGGGTAGCAATTGATAATGAAATTTTATTCATGATAAGAATCCTTCTTCTTTGTCCTTTTCAATTGAATTAGACCATAATTAGACTTACTAATCAAATAATGAAATTATATATATTGTTGAATTTATTGCATTTATTTTAAGTTGACATCAATTCACGTTTTTACTGTTGTTGCAATGGATTCTAAAATCACACTATATGTGAGGAGGTGACCTTGCAGGACTTAAAGGCTTTAGTGAACATGACTTTACCCGTGATGTTTTAAAGCACAGGGTAGATAAGAGTGGATTTAAGAAACACTAAAAAAGATGCACCTAAAAAGGTGCATCTAACTGAACTTAATTTACTTATGGCGACCTTGTAAACAGCTCACCACATCAGCCAGCGATAGGCCTTGGCGCTGCAATAACACAGTTAAATGATACAGTAAGTCTGCCGATTCATTGGTTAATTCATCGTTATCATGTTTCATGGCTGCAAGGGCAACTTCAACGCCTTCCTCACCCACTTTTTGGCAACTACGGCTTAAGTCTTTTGCAAACAAAGACGCTGTGTAGCTTTTACTTGGATCATCGTCTTTACGTGAGACAATCACTTGTTCAAGCTCAGCTAAAAACGATAAGCTAGGTTTAGCATCATCGCCGAAGCAGCTTTGTGTACCAAGGTGGCATGTTGGCCCAAGTGGGTTTGCCAGTACTAATAGTGAGTCGTAATCGCAGTCGGTGTGTACAGAGACGACTTCAAGGTAGTTTTCTGATGTTTCGCCTTTGGTCCATAAACGCTCTTTAGAACGCGAGTAAAAGGTTACTTTTTGTTTGTCGAAAGTGGCAGCTAATGCATCTTGATTCATAAAGCCTTGCATTAAAATCACCCCAGTGCGTGCGTCTTGCACAATAGCTGGGATCAATTCGCTTTTGGCAAAATCGACTTGAGAAAGAGTGTCTTTGGTTAATTGCATAGTCTTGCCGCTACATTATTATCAGTTAAAAATTGTTTTAGTTCGCCAATATCAATGACGTTCTTGTGAAATACGCTGGCAGCGAGTGCGCCATCAACTTGACTTTGTTGAAACACATCAACAAAGTCTTGCATCGTACCTGCGCCGCCCGATGCAATCAGAGGAATATCGCACAGTGCACGCATTTTTGATAGCTGAACATTGTCGTAGCCTTTACGCACGCCGTCTTGGTTCATACAATTGAGCACGATTTCACCAGCACCTAGGTCTTGCACGCGCTTAACCCATTCTTCGGTTTTGTAGCGAGTACGGCTTGATGCATTTGGGTCGCCAGTCAGCTGGTAGACTAAATACTCGCCAGTGGTTTCATCATAAAAACTATCAATACCCACAACTACGCATTGTTTACCAAACTCATCGTGTAATTCTTTGATAAGCTCTGGGCGAGCAATTGCAGGGCTATTAATACTGATTTTATCTGCACCACGTTCTAAAACACGTGCTGCATCAGCAACAGATTTAATGCCGCCTGCCACACAAAATGGAATATCAATGTGGCGTGCAATATTCTCAACCCAATTGACATCAAGTAGGCGTTTTTCGACGCTGGCACTGATTTCATAAAACACCAGTTCATCCGCACCGGCATCGCTGTAAGCTTTAGCAAGCGTTAAAATATCACCAACCACTTCATGGCCTTTAAATTTAACACCTTTAACGACTTGGCCGTCTTTTACATCTAAACAAGGGATTATGCGTTTTGATAACATGCTAACGCCTCCTCAACATGAAAGGCACCATCGAGCAATGATTTACCTAAGATAACACCGCCAACGCCCAGTTTTTTCAGCTTTGCAATATCATCCAGTGAGCTTACACCACCTGAAGCTTGAACTTTAATCTCGCTGTTGTGGTTGGTTAAATCTTCATAAAGTGCAAACGAAGGACCGGTCATGGTGCCGTCTTTACTGATGTCAGTACACAGAAAATCAACTACACCCAGTGCCACGTAAAAATCAACAAGTTCGAACAAACCAAACTCAGATTCACTTAACCAACCATGTGTTGCGGGTGCCCAGCCGTTGTCAGTTTTATTTACATCTAGTGCGATAACAAAGTGAGAGCTGCCAAATTTTTCAATCCACGCCTTTACTTGTTCGCGCTTTTCAACGGCCATTGAGCCGATCACGACTTGATTAGCACCGGCTTCAAGCCAGTCAGCAACATCTTGCTCTGAGCGAATACCACCGCCCACTTGATAAGGCACATTAAGCGCTTTGGTTGCAGCTTGAATATGCTGCCACTGTTTTTTATTTGGATCGCGCGCGCCTTCTAAATCAACTAAGTGCAGTTTGCCTGCGCCGCTGTTTGCATACTCTTGTAGGCGAGCGCTAAGTTCGTAAGGGTAAAATTGTGCTGTATCATACTTACCTTGGTATAAGCGCACAATTTGGTTTTGTAATACATCGAGTGCTGGAATAATCACGTTTATTTCTCTTATTTTTTGCTGCGCTTACAGCTGCCAATCTAAAAAGTTTTGTAAAAGTCGCGTGCCTACTTTGGCGCTTCGCTCTGGGTGGAACTGCATGCCTGCGTAGTTATCTTTAGCAACAATTGCTGAAAAAGCTTGCCCGTATTCACCGCTAACTAGGGTGGCATCGTTCACTGTGTGAGCAAAGCTATGCACAAAGTACACTTGATCTTGCGCCGATAACCCTTTGGTAAGGGCATGCTCTTTTAACACGCTTAGGTCATTCCACCCCATGTGTGGTGAGGTTAATGTGCCCACATCTAAGTGCTTAACAACACCCGGAATTTTGCCAAGGCAATCAACATTGCCTTCTTCTGTGCTGTCGCAAAGCAATTGCATGCCTAAACAAATGCCCATTAGCGGGCGCTGATATTCATCAATGGCTTGCTGCCAACCACCGTCTTTTAAGCGTTTCATGGCAACAGAAGCATGACCTACGCCGGGTAAAATCGCACGTTCAAAGTCTTTTAGTTGCTCAGGTGAGGTGATCACCTCAGGCGTTTTCCCTAAGCGCTCAAAGGCAAAACGAACTGAGTTAATGTTGGCACAACCGGTATTAATTATGGCAATCATAAACACCCCTTAGAGCTGGCAGTTTGTTGCGAGGCATCTTTTGCAATCGCAGCGCGAAGTGCTCTTGCAAACGCTTTAAAAAGGCCTTCAACTTGGTGATGACAGTTACCATCGCTAACCGACAAAATAAGGCTCATGGCGGCATTATCACTTAAGCTTTTAAAGAAGTGTTCAACCATTTGCACGTCTAAGTCGCCGACTTTTTCACGGCTAAAATCGGCATTTAATACAAACGAGGCGCGGCCCGATAAATCAATTTGCGCTTCTGCTTTACATTCATCCATAGGGAGTGCAAAACCATAGCGACCAATTTGCGTTTTTGTTCCTAGCGCTTGTTTAAGGGCAAGGCCAAGTGCAATGCCGATATCTTCAACTAGGTGGTGCTCATCAATGTGTAAGTCGCCAGTGGCTTGAATATTAAGTCCGATATTGGCGTGTGTACGAATTTGGTCAAGCATGTGATCGAAAAAGCCAAGGCCAGTGCTAATTTCGCCATTTTTTGTTTGGTCTAAATTAACTTGCACATCGATTTGCGTTTCTTTGGTGTTGCGAGTAACACGACCTTCACGGTTTGCTGTTGTCAGCTTAGTGACAATGGCATCCCAGCTGCCGTCATACAAAATGCCTTCGCAGCATAAGTTATTGGCAAGCCCGATGTCAGTTTGGCGGTCGCCAATCACAAATGTGCGTGATAAATCGACTTTACCTGAGCGCATCAGCTCAGTAAGTAAACCCGTTTTTGGTTTACGGCAGTCACAATTTTGCTCATCAAAGTGAGGGCAGATCAGAACTTCATCAAATTTAATCCCTTGGCTATTTAAGATATCCATCATCTTGTCTTGAGCAATATCAAAATCAGCCGTCGGGAAGCTATCAGTGCCTAAACCATCTTGGTTTGAAACCATAACAAGGCGGTAACCTGCCGCTTGAAGTTGTAATAGAGCAGGGATCACATTCGGCAAAAACACTAATTTTTCGAGGCTATCAACCTGTTTGTCGGTGATAGGCTCTTCGATAATCGTGCCATCGCGGTCAATAAATAAATACGGGTTGCTCATGATAATTCCTGTTCTACTGTTTTACTGGTCAGTGATAAGCCATCTAACCAAAGTTTTACTTGTTCTAGTTCTTGCTCGTTACCGATAGAAATTCGTAACCAATCATCTTCGCCATATAAGGTGAAGGCACGCATTACGAGTCCTTGCTCAAGTGCGATATTAAATGATTGCTTGTCTTTTAATTTTAAAGTGACGAAGTTACCTTCACCGCTCAGTACTTTGATAACAGCAGGTGATTGCTCAAGCCAGCTTTTCAGTTTGGCTTTTAAGCTATTTAAAATCGTTACCTGACGGCGCATTGAAGCGATGTTGTCACTACTTAATGCATCTGCGGCAATGCTCGCAACCACCGTTGATACAGGGTAAGGCGCAATCACTTTACGAATAGGCGCAAGTAGCTCGCTGTTGGCTAATGTGAAGCCTGTTCTTAAACCCGCTAGTGCAAATGCTTTTGATAAAGTCCTTAGTACCACAAGGTTACTAAACTCGTTGATCAGGCTTGCCGCTGTTTGTTCTGGGCAAAATTCTATATAAGCTTCATCCACCACGACAATCGCTTTACCCGCAAGTTGTTGAGTGACTTTTCTGATTTTGTCTAAGCTTGTCATGCTGCCGGTAGGGTTATTTGGATTACAAATAAACACCAGCTTTGAATCAGCAACAGCAGTTACAATCTCATCAACCGTGCCTTTTAATAACAGCTCTTGAGTTAAACCGTTAATCGCAATGTTGTGGGTATCAGCAGTGACTTTGTACATGCCGTAAGTTGGCAAAAAGAGTGCGATGCTATCTTTAGCTGGGCTACAAAAAGTACGTACTAATAGCTCAATACCTTCGTCAGCGCCGCGAGTCATCAGTACTTGCTCTGGCTCTAAATTAGCATAGCAAGCGTAACGAGTGATCACTTGCTGAGGCTGCGGATCTGGGTAGCGGTTTAAATCAGCTAAATTGATATTTGGCGTACGTGAATAAGGGCTTTCATTGGCGTTTAACCAGGTTGTGCCTGTCAGCTTTTCACTTTTCGCCGAACTGTAGGCTGTAAGCGCTGCAATGTTGTCTGGCAACAGCGTTGTTATTTTTGAATTATCGCTCATTATTCATAGCCTCAAGACGAATTGAAACAGCATTAGCGTGAGCATCAAGCCCCTCTGCTGCAGCTAAAGGTAAAATTGCTTTAGATAATTCACGTAAGCCATTTTTACTTATGGTTTGCACTGTGAAAGTTCTAAAGAAGTCCAGTAAGTTTAAGCTCGAATAGGTCGCACTGTAACCATACGTTGGTAGTACGTGGTTCGTACCCGATGCATAGTCTCCGGCAGACTCCGGAGTGTAATCACCCACAAATACTGAACCGGCATTTTTCACTAAGCTTAAATAAGGCTGCGCATCAGCAAGCTGTAGAATAAGGTGCTCAGGACCATATTGCGCAGACACTGCAAAGGCTTGCTCAACCGAGTCGACTAATATCAAGCTTGAGTTTGCTAGGGCTTGCTCGGCAGTGTCTTTACGACTTAATTTTGCTAGCTGCTCTGTTAATGCTTGCTGTGTTTTTTCAATAATACGCTCGCTGTTACACAGTAAAATAACCTGTGAATCAGCACCGTGCTCCGCTTGCGATAATAAATCTGCCGCAATAAACTCTGGGTTTGCACGCTCATCAGCAATCACTAGCACTTCAGAAGGGCCCGCTGGCATATCAATCGCCATACCTGGAATAGTTTGCGCAACAAGTTGTTTTGCCATGGTGACAAAGCTATTTCCCGGGCCAAAAATCTTGTTCACTTTAGGCACTGATTCTGTACCGTAAGCCATCGCTGCAATCGCTCCGGCGCCGCCACTTTCTACAATGGTTTTAATACCACATAGTTTTGCCGCATATAAAATGGCAGGGTTGATAGTTTCATCGGCTTTCACAGGTGTAGTAAGCACAACGGTTTGTGCACCACTCAACTGTGCAAGCACCCCTTGCATAATTACTGACGATGGCAGTGGCGCACTGCCACCTGGCACGTAAATACCTACCGCTTCAATGGCTTGATATTTAAGTTCACACAATACGCCAGGTTGCGTTGTTAACTTAATATCTTTAGGTAATTGTGCTTGGTGAAAGCGTTTTACATTGGCATAGGCCGTTTCGATGGCAGCTTTTAACTCGTTTGATAATAACTGCTCAGCTTGGTTTATTTCTTCAACTGGCACTAATAAGCGAGGTGTTTCGCGCTTATCAAACTCTTTTGCCATCTTTAATAACGCTGCGTCACCTTGTGCTTTAACTGCATTTAAGATGTCGATACAAATTGCTTCAACCTCTTTACTTGCAGTAACAGCAGGGCGGGTAAGTACCGCCTGCTGTGCTTGTTGATTTTCCTCATTCCAGCGAAACATGGATAATTACTCCATCATTTTTTCAATTGGCATAACAAGAATTGAGTTAGCACCTAGTGCTTTTAACTGTTCCATTGTTTCCCAGAAAAGGGTTTCGCTGCTAACCATATGTAGCGCAACATAATCGTCGCTACCAGCAAGCGATAGTAAAGTTGGTTGACCTGTGCCAGGTAGTAAGTCGCATACTTCATCAAGCTTTGCTTTTGGTGCGTGTAGCATGATGTATTTACTTTCTTTTGCTTGGCGTACACCACGTAAACGCGGCATTAGCGTATTGATTAAATCAAGTTTGCTTTGATCAGTTAGATTCTTGTTTTGAATTAAACATGCGTTTGATTCTAAGATGGTATCGCCTTGCATTAAGCCGTTTGCTTCTAACGTTGCACCTGTAGATACTAAGTCACAAATTGCATCAGCTAAACCAGCACGCGGCGCAACTTCAACAGAGCCCGTTAACATAACTGTGCTTGCGTTAATACCTTCGCGTTTTAGGTATTGGCTTAAGATTTCTGGGTAGGTAGTGGCAATGCGTTTACCTTCGAACCAGCTTTTATCTTGTGGACCAAGTTCTTGCGGCCATGCAAGTGCAAGGCGACAGTAACCAAAATCAAGCTTAGAAAGTTTGTTTACTTCGAATTCCACACCTTGACGTTTGCGTTCGGCTTGTACTTCAACAAGTACGTTTTCACCAACGATACCCAGATCACACACACCGTCCATTACTAGGCCCGGAATATCGTCATCGCGTACACGCAGTACATCAATTGGCATATTGGTGGAGTGTGCGATTAAACGTTGTTCACGAAGATTTAATTTCACACCAAGTTGCTTTAGCAACTCTTGGCAGTCTTTTGATAAGCGGCCGCCTTTTTGGATGGCGATTCGTAAACGGTTGGTATTGCTCATTATTCATTTTCCTTTAATTCAAAAACTAAAAACCCCGAGGGAACCTCAGGGCGAAAATAAATAATTTGGTTGATTGCTCGCCAGAGGTTCCTTTTAGGAATAACCTCTCAGCGAAAAACCTGACAGGCTATTCCGGTGAATGATGGTGATGATGGATAGTTGTCAGATTGAAGCGCATAATTTTTCCTGTATTGCACTCGTTTATGTAAACCAGTGCGTTAATCTGTTTAAATAAGTCACGTATATAGATAAACATGCTTTGCTAATCTTTGGCAAGCATTTTTTTGCGAAATTAAAGTATATGCTATAACTGCCGATAATAAATGGATAGATAGGAGGTACAAATGGATATCATGATCCCCTTTTTAGGTCGAATTACACGGCTACAGTTAGAAAGTAAAGGCGCATTTCACATTGCGGGCGTAAAAGATGCGAACGTGCAGCGAATTGAACTTGAAAAACGCCAAAAACGAGAAATAGAGCGACGAAAAAAAGCTGCTAAAAAAGATGATAAAAGCGGTAAAAATGCCATAGAAGAAGATGAAGAGGGTAATAAACACCTAGATACATGGGCATAGCAGAAATTTAAGAAATTGTTTGTATGCAATAGACCATTTTTTTCTGCTAGGGTTAAGAAATACATGTGATTTTGATCAAAAGGCAATCTAATGGAACGACCAGCAGTGCCGTTAAATGAGCAAGCAAGGCTTGAAGAGCTTCGCTCTTTGGATGTATTAGACTCTCAGAGCGACCCCGCCTTTGACCGAATCACTCGCCTTGCCCAACAGTTTTTCTCTGTGCCAATTTGTGTCATTAGCTTAATTGACGAGCATAGACAGTGGTTTAAGTCATGTGTGGGGTTAGATGTGACAGAGACTGCAAGAGACATTTCTTTTTGCGCCCATGCAATTTTATATAAAGACCCCCTAGTGGTTGAAAATGCCTTAAACGATAAACGTTTTGCAGATAACCCGCTGGTAATGGGTGACCCAAATATTCGTTTTTATGCAGGTTGCCCAATCACACTTAAATCAGGAAATAGAATTGGCACTTTGTGCCTTATTGATCACCAACCTCGCAGTTTTAACAATAAAGATACTAAAGTTTTAAAAGACTTTGCAGCAATTGTCGAGCGTGAGTTTGCGGTTATGCAATTAGCAACCACAGATGAGCTTACCTTATTACCCAATCGTCGGGGTTTTATTAGCACAGCTGAACATTACCTTGATTTATGCATTCGCCAGCATTTAAAAGCAAAATTGGTATTTATAGATTTAGATAACTTAAAAGCAATTAACGACCAGTTCGGTCATGCTGCAGGCGACCGGTTGCTAAAAGATTTTGCAAGGTTGCTGGAAAGCTGCTGTCGCAAAGCGGATTTATATGCGCGGTTGAGCGGTGATGAGTTTGTAATTTTGTTTACAGATTTAAATACCAGTGATTGCGAGGCTATTATGCAGCGTTTATTTTTGTCATTCAGTCACTTACCTAATAGTTTTAATAACCAGGCTGAACTTAGCTTTTCCTATGGCATTGCCGATTTTTCAGATCAGCAGCCTTGCTCGCTGACTAAATTACTTGCTGTTGCAGACGCACGAATGTATTCCGATAAAGCACAAAAAAAGGCTCGATAATCGAGCCTTTAAAGTAAAAATCAGTGCTTAATTTTTCGCTTCTGCTGATTGAATACTGCTTTGGATCAACGGCGATATTGTCAAACCTTGTACGATAATCGAAAAGATCACCACCACATAAGTGACAATAACAATCAAGTCATGTAAATCAGAGCCTGCGATCATTACTTGATCGCGTGGGATGGCAGCTGCCATTGCCAGCGCTAAACCACCCCGTAAGCCACCCCAAGTGAGTATTTTCACTGAGTGCTTATCGTACTGGCGGTACTTTTTAAAGAATACAAATGGCGTGCCTACACTTAAAAAACGAGCCAGCAACACCACAGGCACCATGAGTAAACCTAAGCCAATTTCTTCAAGAGTAATGGGCATAGTGACAATTAGCATTCCGATGATCAAAAACAGCAAGGCATTTAAAAAGCTATCTGTGGCATGCCAAAAGTCTTTCACGTAGCGAGTATCTTCAGGCCCGGTACGCTCTGTTGCTTTTGAACGAGTAATATTGCCAAGTAAGATACCACTGGTGACCATAGCAAGGGCACCTGAGATTTCCCAAATATTTGCTGCTGCAAAGCCGGCTGTTGGAATGGTCAGGGTTAGTAGCAAACGAATGTTCACATCGCGGCTATTAATAATTAAAAAATGCCCGACTAACGCAATCACCAGACCAAACACGATACCGCCAATTGCATCAACTAAAAACAATTCTGCAACGTCAGTAAAGGTAGCTTCGGTGCCATAAAAGGCCACTGAAAATATCGTTGTGAAAATCACTAAACCAATACCATCATTAAACAAAGACTCACCTTCAACTTGCACAGAAATACCTTCTGGGGCTCGCATTTGTTTAATAATGGCTAACACTGCAATCGGGTCGGTTGGGCTGATCAAAGCACCAAACAATAAACAGTAAATAAACGGTACTGGCCAGCCAACAAAAGCAAACAAATAATAGCTCAAGTAACCAACAATGACCGTTGAGGTTATGGTTGAAAATAACACTAATGCGGTAATTTCCCACCGTTGCTTTCGCAGGGCTGCTAAGTTGATTTCTAGCGCACCCGCGAACAGCAAAAAGCCGAGCATCCCTTTTAATAGCAACTGATTAAAGTTGATACTGGAGACAACTTGAGTCATTTCGAGGGCGGTGGTATCACCAAGCATTTTAACGGCAAGTATAAGAAGTAGAGAAATAACAACAGAACCTGTTGTTATAGCAATTGTAGTTTGCATTTTGAGGATGAATTGGTTAGCAAAAGCAATAAAAATAGCTAATGCTGAAAGAAAACAAATGAGGTACCAAGCATTCATTGTTTGACCTTAAATATTTTTATAACAAGACGCAGAAAGCAGTCACTTTCTGGCCGCATATAGTACGCCTCTAAAATAGGTATGTCACAGTGTTTATGCGATTTTTATGACATTTTAGAGTAAAAATTCAAGGTGCTGATAGCATATGTATAATCGCTGTTAATAATGTCTCAAAAGAGACAAAAAAAACCTGATGAATGTGCAATTATGATAACTTCAGTTAGGTCAATCAGCCTGTTTAAAGTGAGCCGATTCTTGGCTGGTATTTATAGCTCTGATTGGGTAAGGGATCACAATTCCTTCTTTTGCGTAACGTTGATGTAATGCTTTGATAAACGCAGATTTTACCCAAAAGCGGTTAAAGTACTCTTTTGCTCTTAACATCACCGTAAAATTGATGCTTGATTGGTCAAAAGTATGAAAGACCACAAAGGTCTCGTAATCATCGATGCCCCATTCATGGCTTTTTAAGATCTGTCTTGCTACATCCAAAGTTACTTGCTCAACTTTTTCAAGGTCGGAGCCATAATGAACACCCACCTCAACGGGGACGCTGAGCTCTTTTTCAGGGTAAAAATAGTTAATGATGCGTGATTTAGACAGCTGACTATTGGGGATGACTATCATGTTGTTAGGCAACATTCTCACCCAGGTTGAGCGCCAACCAATTTTCTCAACAAACCCTTGGTCGCCACTTTCAAGCTCTATAAAGTCGCCGACCCGAATTGGTTTATCAATCACCAACTGCACGCCAGAAAAAAAGTTTTCGAGTGTCGGTTGCAAAGCCAAAGCGACGGCAAGAGAGGTAATGCCTAATGAGGCAATAATTGGGGTGATTGATATGCCTAACGTGCCTAATAACACCAATAATCCAACACACACAATTGCACAGCGGATCAAGCCTTTAATGATGCTATGACTATTCGAAACCACCACCGAGCGGGCACTGTAATAATCAACGGTACCAAATAAGAAATGATCTAAAAATAACACTAAGGCAATAATACAAATGGATTTAGCGGTGGCCGCAATAGGTAAGGGGTGCTCAGCCATAAAGCCGCTGGTGTTTAATAACTGACCAAAAATGATCACAAGCACCATCATTGTGCACAAGGTCAATGGTGTAGAGAGTGAGTCAACCAATAAAGAGTCGAACACAAAGTCAGTGCGTTGAGTCCATTTTTTTAAACAATAGATAATTACAAACCTCAATAAGAACAAAGCGATAGCGGCTAGTGCAGTGCCTCCAATGACAACCAGCCAAGGCTCATTTAGCCATTCATTTTGTATCAACTCAGTATTCATGCTTAGTCCTTAAATTCTAGGTACTTGGTATTGCTGCAAATTATGTACCCAGGCTTTTTGTGGATATTTAAGCCTTCAGCTTTGAACCACAAATAATGAAATGAGCAATATTAAATGCAAATAAAAGGTACAAATGTATACCAAATGTTATTATTTTGTATCAATAATTTTACACTTTCATTTTATTTGTTAACAATTGATAAACTTTAATTTTCTTATCCTACTGTTAATTATAGGGTTTTAGTTTAGAGTTAATACTTTATTTGTAAATTTTTTGTTTCATTTTCAATTTCGTTCCAATCAATCTAGGCTGGTCACTAATCGGGAACAGTGCAGTCCGGTTACTAGGAAAATATTAAATACATAACAATCTAACGGAGCGTAAACGTGAATTTATCTAAAATCACACTAGCAACTCTTGCTGCTTTTGCTTTGACTCAAGCAACAAGTGCAGTAGCTGCGAACAAGAAATACCTAAACGAACAAACAGGGATTAACCAAGCTTTGCAAACCAATGCATCATCTGTATTGAGTGCAAATCCAAATCAGTTAGTTGGTTTAGGTGCAGGGAATGATTTAGTTGTATTAAAAGAAATCAAAACCAGTAACGGCAACACCACGCGCCGTTATCAGCAGATGTATCAAGGTCTACCTGTCATCGGCGATACGGTTAGCCTTACATTTGATGGTAATGGCCAATTAAAGCGCGCACATGGTGCAGCGGTGTATGACATTGCCGCCGACATCGACTCAGTGTCTCCGGCACTAAACAAGAAAAAAGCAATGGCAAAAGGCCTTGCTAACTCACCGGCTGCAATTAAATCAGTTGGGTTAAAAAAGCATAATGAACAATCACGTTTAGCTATTTGGCTAGATGAAGATAGTGTTGCACACCTAGTGTATGAAGTATCTTATGTGACGTATGGCGACAACCCATCTCGTCCGTATCAAATTATTGATGCTAACAGCGGTGAAGTTTTATTTAGCTTCGATAACTTACAACATGCCAGTGCAACAGGCCCAGGTGGTAACTTAAAAACGGGTAAATACATTTACGGTACTGATTTTGACAGCCTAGATGTTGCTCAGTCGGGCAGCACTTGTACGATGAACAACGCCAATGTGAAAACCATTAACTTAAATGGTGGTACAAGTGGTTCGACAGCGTATTCGTTTACATGCCCAGAAAATACCTTTAAAGAAATTAACGGTGCGTACTCGCCGTTAAATGATGCGCATTATTTCGGTAACGTAATTTTTAATATGTATAACGATTGGGTCGGTACTGCGCCATTAACTTTCCAATTGCAAATGCGCGTTCATTACGGCAGTAATTACGAAAATGCGTTTTGGGATGGTAGTGCTATGACCTTTGGTGATGGTCAAAATACCTTCTACCCACTGGTAAGTCTTGATGTATCGGCGCATGAAGTAAGCCATGGTTTTACCGAACAAAACTCAGGCCTCGTTTACTCTGGTAAATCAGGTGGATTGAACGAAGCGTTCTCTGATATGGCAGGTGAAGCGGCTGAGTTTTATATGAAAGGCTCAAATGACTGGTTAGTGGGTCAGGAAATCTTCAAAGGTAACGGTGCACTTCGTTACATGAATAACCCAACTCAAGATGGCAGCTCGATTGACCATCAAAATAATTACTACTCTGGTATGGATGTGCACTACAGCTCAGGCGTATTCAACAAGGCATTTTATAACCTTGCAACCACACCAGGTTGGGATACTCAAAAGGCGTTCGTTGTGATGGCACGCGCTAACCAACTTTACTGGACAGCCAGCACAAACTGGGATTTAGCAGGTAATGGCGTGATGGATGCGGCGTGTGATTTAAGCTATGACCCAGCAGATGTTCAAGCGGCACTTGCTGCGGTGGGTGTGACTTCAAGCTTAAGTGCGGGTAGTAGCTGTGGCACGACTGAGCCACCTCCAAGCGGTGATGAAGAACTAACTAATGGCGTTGCGCACACAGGGATCAGTGGTGCAGCGAAAGATCAAATGTTCTTTACTCTTGAAGTGCCAGCAGGTGCAACGAATTTACAATTCAATACAACTGGTGGAAGTGGTGATGCAGACCTTTATGTTATGTATGGCGCAAAACCAACACTGAGCAACTTTGATTGTAAAAGCACTTCATCTACTAGCACAGAAAACTGCGCTATTAGTAATGTGCAAGCGGGGACTTACTACGTAATGGTAGAAGCGTGGAATCAAATTTCAGGTGTATCACTTACAGGTAGCTTTGATTCGGGTAGCGGTGGTGGTGTAACACCAATTAACCGCACTGAGTCTAACTTAAGTGTTGGTACAAATAGCTGGACTCGTTTCACGCAAGACCTAGATGCGGGTTACTCGTCACTGGATGTGACTATTTCTGGTGGCTCTGGTGATGCTGACTTGTATGTGAACTTTGGTTCGCAATCGACAACATCTAGCTATGACTGCCGTCCTTATAAAAACGGCAATAGCGAAACCTGTACATTTACAAACCCACAAGCGGGTACTTGGTATATCGACCTTCGCGGCTATCGCGCTGCAAGTGGTGTAACACTCACCATTTCGGCTAACTAGCCACCCTTTTAGGGAGCTTCGGCTCCCTTTTTTATTTTATTAAAATACACATCATAAAAGGATTGATTATGACAACCCGTCTAACGCAGTGCCTCGTGGGTTTTGCCACGCTATCACTGAGCCAAGTAAGTTATGCAGCGCAAGACGAAACAATTTGGGTCACCATTGATGCCCTCGCTGCACAACATTTTCAACAAGACACAGTGAATAAACGTAAACATAGCAGCAATTTTGCGATGCAAAAATCGGCTTTGAATCAAGTTAATTTTATGCGCGTTAACAAGCAGGATATCGCTGGGTTAAGTGAGTTTATGCACGATAACTATCATCGCTGCGGTGGTTTTGTAGCTCATGACTCATTAGCAGATGCCGAGCTCTATACTCAGCAATTAAATGCTGTAGCTCAGACAGCTATGAATGCGAGCCTTGTAAACTACAGTATTGATAATGCCGCGACAGTTAACGCACTAATATCATCGATTGATAGTAGTGAACTGAGTGATACGGTTAATAGCATGATGAACTTTCATAACCGATATTATGCAGTGCAAAGTGGTGTTGATGCAGCAGATTGGTTAAAGAGCCATTGGCAACAAATAGCCAGTAGCCGCAGTGATATAACTGTTGAGTATTTTAACCATAGCTTTTCTCAATCATCAGTTATTGTGACCATTCCTGGTGCAGAAAAAGCGGATGAAATCGTCATTATTGGTGGTCATTTAGACTCAATCAATCAGTCTAATCCAAGCAATGGTCGAGCTCCTGGTGCAGATGATAATGCCTCGGGTATTGCAGTGCTCACACAAACCCTAAAAGCAATAGTGGAAAATAACTACCAACCTCAGCGGACCATACAAATTATGGGATTTGCTGCTGAAGAAGTAGGCCTTAGAGGCTCAAAAGATATTGCTCAAAGTTATAAAACACTGGGTAAGAATGTTGTAGGCATGGTGCAGTTTGATATGACTGGTAATAACGGCAGTAGCACAGATATTGTGATGATGACGGACTACACAAACTCATCGCAAAATCAGTATTTATCGCAGTTGCTCGATGCTTACCAGCCCACAGTGAGCTATGGCTTTGATCAATGTGGTTATGGCTGTTCAGATCATGCCTCTTGGTATCAACAAGGGTTTGCCGCCTCAATGCCATTTGAATCAACAATGAGTGATATTAACCCATTGATCCACACATCAAATGATGCCCAATTTGATGCGGCTCACGCGAGTAAATTTGCAAAACTAGCTGTGAGTTATGTTGCTGAAATGGCAAAAAATGCTGGTGATGTAGTAACTGAGCCGACTAATCAGCTTGAAAATGGCGTAGCTAAAACCGGTTTGGCGGGCGCAGCAAAAGAGCAGCTATTCTTTACGCTTGAAGTACCTGCAATGAGCAGTAACCTTGAGTTTGTAACTGAGGGGGGCTCCGGTGATGCCGATTTATACGTTAAATTTGGCAGTAAGCCGACCTTACAGGACTTTGATTGTAAAAGCACAACCTCAACAAGTAATGAAAGCTGTGTGATGTCGTCAGTTCAAACTGGCACGTATCATGTAATGGTTGAAGCGTGGAATGATATTTCGAATGTGTCACTCACGGGAAGTTATAGCACCTCAGGTGGCGGTGAAAACGTTGACCGAACTGAGACAAACGTGAGTGTCGCTACCGGTAGTTGGCAGCGCTTTACTCAACAAATACCAGCAGGCCTTAGTAATTTAACGGTGACGATTACTGGCGGTAGTGGCGATGCAGATTTGTATGTTAACTATGGCTCAGCGTCAACAAGTTCAAATTATCTATGTCGGCCTTACAAAAATGGTAACGAAGAAAGTTGTCAATTTGATAACCCACAAAGTGGAACTTGGTACATAGATTTACAGGGTTACCGAGCTGCATCGGGCGTGACATTAACGATTCAAGGACAATGATTTAAATGCAATCATACTTTTAACCGTGAGGAAGCCTTGCTTCCTCATTTAGTCTTGCCCTTGGCAAGTCAGTTACGTAAAATCTGAACATCACTTTTAATCTATTGGCGAAGTTTATCAAACAACTTTTCAGTGCCACTGGCCCCCTTGCACTTTCTCTTGATGGATATACTCCTCGGCAGCCACAAATTGACATGGCTGTTGCAGTTGACGATGCCTTAAAAAAACGTCACCAATTAGTGGTTGAGGCGGGCACAGGTACGGGTAAAACCTATGCTTACTTAGCGCCTGCGTTAAAATCAAAAGGCAAAACCATCATCTCTACGGGTTCAAAAGCACTACAAGAGCAGTTGTTTCACCGTGATTTACCCAATTTAGTCAAAGCACTGAGCGCCACTAAAAAAGTCGCCCTTTTAAAAGGCCGCGCGAATTATTTGTGTACGTATCGTTTAAGTCAGCATGTTGCGCATGTGCCAACTGATGATCCTGATGTAATGCATCAACTCGCGATGGTAGCAAAGTTTGCAAGTGAAACCCGTTCCGGCGATTTAGCAGATTGTATCGGCATAGAAGAAGATGCCAAGGTACTGCCTTATGTTAGCTCAACCGCTGATAACTGTTTGGGTAAAGAGTGCCCCGATTTTCAAGACTGTTATATTCGCAAAGCCCGCTTAAATGCCATGGAAGCCGATGTAGTGGTGATCAACCATCATTTATTCTTTGCTGATATGGCCGTGAAAGACACAGGTTTCGCTGAACTAATGCCTACGGCAGACGCCTATATTTTTGATGAGGCGCATCAGCTCAGTGAAATTGCCAGTGACTATTTTGGTGAAAGTGTTAGCACTAAAAAGCTGGTGGATTTAATTAATGACTTACGAGCAATTTACCGTGCAGATATCCCGGATATGCTGCAATTAGGTAAAACACTCAACAAGTTAGAAACCAGCGTGGCAGATTTACGCTTACAGTTTGGGATTGATGGCAGTCGTGGTGATTGGCGTGAAAAGCTGGCCGATAAAGAGATTTGTGCAGCACTGCACCGGGTTATTAGCGACCTCGACTTTTTATACCAAGTTTTAAAGTTATGCTTAGACCGTAGCGAAAAAATAGAGCATCCGTTTGAGCGTACACTGGCCTTTAAAGGTCAATTAGAGCGGGTATTTGATACCGCACAAACGGGCTATAGTTATTGGTACGAAACCACTCGCCGATACCTAACGGTAAACATTACACCCCTTAATGTATCGGCTAAATTCGCACAAATGATGAAAGACACGGGAGCTGGCTTTGTGTTTACATCGGCGACGTTATCGGTCGATAACGACTTAGCGCACTTTAACGCTAGCCTTGGCTTAAAACCAACGCAAAGCATGATTGTTGAAAGTCCGTTTGATTATCAACAACAAGCACTACTTTGCTTACCGCGCTACTTACCTGAGTCACATGCGAATAATATGCCCCACGCAATTATCAAGCTGACCCTTGAGTTGATTAAATCGGCAAAAGGTCGCTGCTTTGTGCTATTTACTAGCTATCGTATGATGCACTTAGTGGCGGAAGGTTTAACCACACAAATGGATTATCCGGTTTATATGCAAGGGCAAATGTCTAAACGCATTATCCTTGAGAAGTTTACCCGTCACGGTAATGCTGTTTTACTCGGCACAGCCTCATTTTGGGAAGGAGTAGATGTTAGAGGCAGTACATTAAGTTGTGTTATCATTGACAAATTGCCGTTTGCCGCACCAGATGACCCATTATTGCAAGCAAAAATGCAAGATTGCCAGTTACAAGGTAAAGACCCATTTGCGCATATTCAATTACCCCAAGCGGTCATTGCATTAAAGCAAGGGGTAGGGCGACTTATTCGCGATAGTAAAGATAAAGGTGTGTTGGTTATTTGTGATAACCGCTTAGTAACACGCCATTACGGCCAAGTATTTTTAAAAAGTTTGCCACCTATGCGCCGCACACGCGATTTAGCAATGGCAAACGCGTTTTTAGAACAGATCAATTAGAGTAACTTAGATGATTAAACACAATATTCTTGCCTTAGATGCATCAACTGAAGCTTTATCGCTGGTGCTACATTATCAAGGGCAAACATTTCATCATTTTGAAGAGTGCCCTCAGCAGCACAGTCAAAAGATTTTGCCTTTAATTGATGAGTTACTCGCAAAGGCACAATGTAAACTAACCGACTTAGATGTGATTGGCTTTGGTCAAGGACCGGGTAGCTTTACTGGCGTGCGTATTAGTGTTGCGATTGCTCAAGGTTTAGCGTATGCCGCGCGCTTACCTTTGGTTGGCGTATCAACATTGCAGATGATGGCGCAACAAGCGTTTGAGCAAGACCAAGCTAGCGATGTGTTTTCTGCCATTGATGCACGTATGGGTGAGATTTATTACGCTCATTATAAAGCTGATGATAATGGCCTGATGACGCTTGTTGATGAAGAGCAAGTCATTAAACCTGAGTTGCTAACGCTACCTGAAATGGCTGCAACAGCGGTGGGAACAGGTTGGCAGACCTATCCTGCACTTGTTACAGAACTTGCAAATGTAAGTTTAAATGAAGCCATTTTACTGCCTGATGCAAAGTACATGCTGGCCTCGGTTGCCACTGCATTCGCTCACGGTGAAACGGTGACTGCAGCCAATGCACAGCCTAAATATGTTCGTGATACAGTGACTTGGAAAAAGCTACCAGGCCGAGAGTAACTGAAAGAATAACGGGACTTGCGTGCCCGTCAGTTATGGCACATAATTTAGTCATGTTTGATGTGGAATTACGAGTTTGACTTTACCTATTGGCTCAGGCTTTTATACCGGTGACATTCCCGGTCAATATAGCCGTAAAAATACCATTACTGATAAGCCTAAAGCGATATCAGACCAAACGGCTGAGCAAAAATCGTCAACAGAGTATGTTAAATCAAGTCCTCAAGCTGTTGCTATTGCCGATGAATTTAAAGCTGAGTCGCAAAGCTATCAGCAAACAATTTATGACAAACCAAGCAACCCAAAAACCAGTCGCGCGATTTCAACCTATACGGAATTTGCTAACTTAGAGCGCCGCGCCGAAGTGCAAAGCCTTATTGGCGTTGATGTATCTGCATAGCTAACTGGTATGATTAATAAAAGCTAATACTGAATTCACAAAAAAGCCTAAACAAAATGTTTAGGCTTTTTTATGATTGAACAGTATTTCTAAGCAATAAAATTACTGCTTAATAAAATCTATCAGCTTGTCGGCAATCGCAGTATTGTTTTGCGAACCGTAGAAATCTTCTGCACGTTTACCATAGGCAAATACTTGTACATCAATAGCGGTGTGGCCACCAGTAGTCCACCCCGTGAAGCTGGCATGATTGATGATATCTTTTACAGCAAGTAGCAGTGCTTTATCGCCCATTTTCTTAGCTTCGCTTAGCTTGATGCTGTTTGCATCAGTAAATTCGATATCAGAATACTTTTGCCATACTGCTTTTAAGTCATCGTTTTCAAGTAGATCTTTTGTGATAGTGCCGGCAGTTGCTTTAACACCTTTAACAACGTCAGTTTCCCACTTATATTGACCATGCGCGCCCAGTGTTAAGCCACCTGTTGAGTGATCGGCAGTGATAACAAGTAAGGTATCTGGGTTTTTATCTACATACGCTTTTGCTTGCTCAATCGATTTAGCAAAGTCGTCCATTTCGCCCATTGCACATGCAATGTCGTTTGCATGACCACACCAGTCAATTTGGCTACCTTCGATCATCACAAAGAAACCTTTGTCGTTTTGACCATCAAGTAAATCAAGCGCTTTAGTCGTCATTTGCGTAAGGCGTGTTGGATTTTCGTCAAGGGCAAACGGTAAACCTACTTCAGCGAATAAACCAAGTGCAGGAACCTGTTTTAAGTCATTCATAGCTGTAAAGTCATCGCTGTACTGATAGCCAGCTGCTTTGAATTCTTCCACTAGATTACGGTCTTCTCGAACGTAATATTTCGTGCCGCCACCTAACATTAAATCAACCGGTAATCTACCTGCGATTTTGTTATCGATATAGTCGTTAGCAATCTCGTCGTAGTTACGGCGTGATTCGTTATGTGAAGCAAAGCTTGCTGGTGTAGCGTGGTTGATTTGCGAAGTAGCTACGAGTGCTGTTGTCATACCGCGCTCTTTGGCAACTTCAAGCATAGTTTTTACAGGTTTTTTATCAGTATCAACGGCAATTGCGCCATTATAACTTTTATGACCACTGCTTAGCGCTGTTGCACCTGCAGCGCTATCTGTTACATAGGTATGATCGTCAGGGTAGGTATGTGCCATACCACGCAAAATAGTATCGAAAACAGTTGGGTCAACAACTTTAGTATTTGGATCATCTTTAAAGTAACGATATGCAGTTGTGTACGCCGGGCCCATACCATCACCAATCATATAAATGATGTTTTTTGGTGCTGATTCAGCCATTACTGAGCCTGCTGAGCATAATAATGCTAAAAGACTTAATTTTAATTTCATTGATGTAACCTTATTATTGTGCCCTTATTTATACTGCGAGGATTATTGTATACTAGCCAGACGATAAATAAACGCCTTTAAGTTGAAACGCTTAATAAATAGGAGCAATTGTGCAACCTTTTTCTTTTCAAACTGGCACACAGGCAATGCATGGCCTAACCTTTGGTCATGGCGAAGAGGTTGTGATTGCCTTACATGGTTGGCTTGATAACGCACATAGTTACATACCTATGTTACAAAATGCGAAGCTAAAGCAACGTTGGTACTGCCTTGATTTTCCTGGTCATGGTTTATCTGATTGGCGAAGTAGTGACGCCCATTATTACTTTATTGACTACGTTGATGATGTATATAAGTTTATTGGGTCACTTGAGGTAACGAAAGTGCATTTAGTTGGCCATTCAATGGGCGCTATGGTTGCTGGGGTTTTTGCTAGTTGTTTTCCTGAAAAGGTAGCGTCGGTAAACTTTATTGAGGGAGTTGGTTGCGTTACAACAAATAGCAATGAAGTGAGCGGCCAACTTCGCAAGGCAATATTAAATAGAGCGCGGGTAAACAATAAAGGGCCACGTGCATTTGACTCAAAAGCGCACATTATTAGTGCAAGGCTTGCAAGTGGTGACCTTGAATACCCACAAGCTGAGTTATTAATGACACGAAATAGCTACGAAAAAGCAGGCAAGTGGTACTTAACAACCGATCCAAAGCTTAAAAATCACTCAGGATTTCGCTTTGATGAAGCACAATGTATTGCAACCATTAAACAAATTAACGCGCCATGTCAGCTTATTTTAGGCGATGAGGGGTTTCCTTTTGTAAAGCAAAACTTAGAAGCATATGGTAAATATTACAAAGAGTTAAAAATTCATAAGATACCTGGTGGTCACCATTGCCATATGCAATTTCCTGCATTAACCTTAGAACACGTTCATGCATTTATTGGGCAGTATAAAGCAAGTTAATTGTATAATTGCACCAAATGTGGGATTATCTGCACCATTAGAGTATTTACTCCATTGAGAAACGGCCTTAGTTAGCTTAAGGTTATTAAAAAATATAATTATAAACAGGAGCTAAGAGTGGAAAAAATCTGGCTTAAACGCTACCCAGAAGGTATGCCTGAAACAATCGACCCTGAGCATTATCACTCGCTACTCGACTTGTTTGAAAAAAGTTTTGCTGACTTTAGTGACCTTCCAGCTTTTACCAACATGGGTAAAGAGTTGACCTATCGTGAGTTAGACAGTGCTACAAAACGTGTTGCGTCGTACATTCAAAATGATCTTGGTCTTAAAAAAGGCGATAAAGTAGCGGTGATGATGCCGAACTTACTACAAACGCCTGTGACTATCTTAGGTATTCTTCGTGCAGGCTGTGTAGTGGTGAATGTAAACCCACTTTATACCGTGCGTGAATTAGAGCATCAGTTAAATGACTCAGAGTCTTCAGCAATTTTTATTCTTGCAAACTTTGCCGATACTCTAGAGAAAGCATTACCAAAAACTAACGTCAAGCACATCGTGGTTACTCAAGTGGGTGACATGGTTGGCGGCCTTAAAAAGCACATCGTTAATTTTGTGGTGAAGCACGTTAAGAAAATGGTGCCTAGCTACTCATTGCCAAATGTGATCAAATTTGCAGATGCGCTTGCTGGTGATGAAGCTGGTTACAAAAAACCTGAAGTTGATTTAAACGACTTAGCATTTTTGCAATACACAGGCGGTACAACGGGTGTATCTAAAGGCGCAATGCTATCGCATGGCAACATGGTTGGTAACCTTGAGCAAGTATCAGGTTGTCTAGACAAAGTATTAGAGCGCGGAAAAGAAGTGGTTATCACAGCACTGCCGCTTTATCACATCTTTGCACTGACAGCGAACTGCCTAACATTTATGAAATACGGTGGTTTAAACGTACTTATCACAAACCCTCGTGATATGCCGGGCTTTGTTAAAGAGCTAGCACAGCACAAATTTACGGCGGTAACGGGTGTAAATACGCTATTTAACGGTTTACTAAATACCCCAGGTTTTGCTGAACTTGATTTCTCAAGCTTAAAAATGTCACTTGGTGGTGGTATGGCGGTACAGCGTCCAGTTGCTGAAAAATGGCAAGCTGTAACGAAGACAAAATTAATGGAAGGTTATGGCTTAACTGAATGTGCGCCACTTGTAACTGTTAGCCCTTACGACCTTGAAGGTTATAACGGTTCAATCGGTTTACCTGCTCCTAGCACTGATATTAAGCTTATGCTTGAAAATGGTGAAGAAGCAGCGAAAGGTGAGCCGGGCGAGCTTTGGGTTAAAGGCCCACAAGTTATGCAAGGTTATTATAACCGCCCAGATGCAACAGCAGAATGCTTAAAAGATGGCTGGTTTGCAACAGGTGACATTGCTACTTACGATGATGAAGGCTTCTTCTACATTGTTGATCGTAAGAAAGACATGATTATCGTATCTGGCTTCAACGTGTTCCCTAATGAGATCGAAGAAGTAGTCGCTATGCACGATGGCGTGCTTGAAGTAGCAGCTATCGGCATCCCTCATGAGGTCAGTGGCGAACAAGTTAAAGTTTTTGTCGTGAAAAAAGATCAATCTTTAACTGAAAAAGATATAATAAAGCACTGTCGTGATAATTTAACGAACTATAAGGTGCCTAAACTCGTTGAGTTTAGAGATGAACTACCAAAAACAAACGTTGGTAAGATTCTAAGAAGAGCCTTAAAGGACGAAGAAAAATAATTAAAGCCGGCATTAGCCGGCTTTTTTATGGTAAAGAAAGGGGTATAAGTGCAATATCAACTGATCGAAACGCAAAATCAATTAAATGATTTTGTAGAAAAAATTACAGGTAAACCGGTGCTGGCAATTGATACCGAGTTTATGCGTCGTCGTACGCTTTACCCTGAAGTTGCACTTATTCAAGTATACGATGGTGAGCATTTAGCGTTAATCGACCCTCTGGCTGAGCTGTCGCTTTTTGATTTTTGGCAAGTACTTAAAAACCCTGAGGTGTTAAAGGTACTACATTCACCGTCAGAAGATATTGAAGTGTTTCAAAAATACGCTGGCTTTGTACCAACACCACTGTTTGATACCCAGTTTGCACTACAAATACTAGGCTATGGTAACTGCATGGGCTTTGCGCACATGGTTAAAGAGTTACTTGATATCGAAATTGATAAAAGTGAATCGCGTACTAATTGGTTACAGCGCCCGCTCACTGAAAAGCAGCTAGATTATGCCGCTGCAGATACGTATCACTTATTGCCTTGTTTTGAAATTATTAAAAAACAAATTGATGAAGCTGGCTTTTTTGACATTGTTATCAGCGAAAGCGAGTTAGTCGCGCAAAAACGTGCTTACCAAACGCCCGCAGAGCAGCTCTACAAAGACATTAAAAATGCATGGCAATTACGACCGCACGACTTAGCGGTATTACGCGAACTTGCCGCATGGCGCCGAGAAAAAGCAGAGCGCAAAAACCTCGCGCTTAACTTTGTGGTAAAAGAGCACAACATGGTTGAAATTGCTAAGCGCAAGCCTGCAAGTTTAAATGCGTTACGCAGAGTGCCAGGTGTTGAGCCAATGGAAGTTAACCGTTCGGGCGTTGAAATTTTAAAATGTATTGAGCGTGGTAAAGCCGTTCCTGTTAGTGAACAACCTGCACAATTAAAACGATTAATTGATTTTCCGGCATATAAAAAAGCCGCAAAAGATATTAAACAAAAAATTACTAAAGCTGCAAAAGAGCGGGGCATTCCTGAAGATGTATTGGCCTCTAAAAAACAGATTAACCAGCTGATCAGCTGGAATTGGAAGCTCGATGCCGATGAACGTAAAGCAGCATCAAAGCCAGATCTATTCAACTCATGGCGCTATGAGTATGTGAAAGACGTACTTAAAGAGTGGCAAAACTAATAAAGCCCTTTATTGCTATTTACTTATCATTATAGGCCCTGAAACTTGCTGCGTTTATGAGTTACCTGTAACCAATGCAGCAAGTTATAATCATACCGTTTTAATCTTTGTAGTTGTCTAGACGTTAAACTATAAAAAGGGGCAAAAATAAAAAACTTTTCACCTATAATAATTACACAATTAAACCCAAACTTAGAATATTGTTTAATCAACTTCGTTTTAGTTGCTTCTATATGCGCGTTGCCAAAAGGCGAGCTATAAAATACTCCGTGGCGACAGATTGTGAGTTCACTTTTACTACTAAGTATTAATAATGTTAGAACTAACGAAATTAACATGAATAGTATAAGAAGCGGCTCATATAAAAAGTGCTTCTGTGAAAGGGTTTTTAAAAGGTATACAAAAACAGCCTCAAGGGTAGCTAACATCAACCATATGCTTTTTTCAGAAGTCTTTCTTAAATTCAATACTTTCATTCTCAGTCCTTGAGAGGCTTTTTTAATATAATACTTCGCAACTTAGATAAAACAATCTGCCGAAAAAATGAAAGTAAACGCTGTACTTAATATTTTATTATTAATTTTGTATTGTAATGCTTGTTTATCTTTTTGAATTGAAATGACTATTTAAAATAGAAAAAGTGTTTGGGTGTCTATTTTTGGTTAGCAAAAAAATGAACGTTATCTATCTAATTTTAATCAAAGTATACTGCTTGTTTTTTATGTTATTTATCAAGCTTTTCGTAATTATCTGAATTTTAGATATTCGCTTGGTAAACTTCTTTTGGCTAGAAATTAGTTAATGACTCTGCTACAAATAATATATTCAGTAATCGCGCCAAGCTAACAATCATTCAAACTTCAGTGTTAAAAAATAAAAAGGTTAGGTTATGGAAAACGATAATAAAATAGAGCAATTCGCTCAGGATTTAATTGGAATCAAGCGTCAAATCAAGGCTCTACTTTATCAAGAGAAATTACTTAAAGATCAAATTAAACCCCTTTTACAAGAACATGGTGCAGTAAATTTTGATTATGGAAAGGTGTACTATGGTGAGTCAAAAGGTTCTTCAACATTTAGTCGATCAGAAGTATTGTCATATATTCGTGATAACTACGGTGATGCTTTAGCTGATCAAATTGATGAAGATTGCACTAAGGTTGGAGAACCTAGGCAAGTTGTGTACATAAAGCTTATTGATCCATAACAAACTAGCGTTCTATAGGCAATAGCTCCTGGCAAGATGAACCCTAATATAGAGCTGTGAGTGAACGACTATTTAAATTAAAGCCAAGCCATGAGCTCACGTGTTTAAAGCGAGCTCATTCCTAAAATAACCCTACAAACCAAGTAAAATCTTATCTAAATTTTGTTTTGATTTAGCAACGCTTTGCAGTGGGGTTAACCCGCTTGGGTATTCTTCTTGTTCAAGCACTAACCATTTGGTGTTGCCGTGCGACTCTAAAGTATCGATGATGGCAGGCCAATCAATGTCGTTTTCGCCGATAATAGGGCTCAAGTTGCTCCCCTCAATCGTACGTACTTTAATGTGCGTAGCAAGCGTGCGGTTAGGGTACTTTTTAATAAAGTAGATTGGATCTTTAGCAGCGTAATTGACCCAGCCAATATCTAACTGCAATGGCATGGTCTTGGGGGTATTACTGGCAATGTAATCCCAAAACGTTGCGTTATTAAATGCATTAAACTCTTTATTATGATTGTGAAAACCGATCTTCATATCAAAGCGGGTCGCATAATCACTGACTTTAGTAAGCTCTTTAACCAGAGACTTAACTCCCTCAGGGTGCCATGCTCTTTCATCCCAAGGTACATATAGTGTAGTAACGCCAAGGGTCTTGTAAAACAGCAGGGTGCTATCAATTGTGTTTTCACTGAGTGCATCAAAGCCGATATGGGCGCTACTGGCAACTAAGCCTAATTCACTGAGCTTTGCTTTTAAGGCTGCTGGGTTATGTGAGTATGGGCCAAAGTCTCCGGCAAACTCCACGCCGTCAAACCCCATTTCGGCAAGAGACTTAAGCGTACCATTAAAGTCATTTTTTAAGGTGTCTTTGACTGACCATAGCTGCACACTCACTGGCAGTTTTGCGAATAATTGACCACTAAATACAAGGCTAATAATGAGCAATAAAATGCGGGTTTTAAACATACTTAAATCCTAAAAAAGCAGGGGAGTGACCCCCTGCACTGTGTTACAAATAACACAAGGGGGAAAGTTAATCGGTATAGGCGTACTCACTTAAACCAAGCTCAGCTAAAACCTGATCTAAATGGGCTTTTGCTTCATCAGAAGGACCAGGGTAATCACCTGCAATAGGTACATTACCAAGGTAACCTATGTCTTTACAGCCCTCTGGCGTACAGAAAAAGGCAGCAAGCACTAACTCTTTAAAGCGTAAAAAGGCTTTACCAATACGCTGAAATTGCAGAGGTGTTTGCTCGTTTAAAAACGCAATATCGTCTAAAATCGCGCGATGTTGCTTTTCGTTAAGTGCAACAAATTGCTTTTTAAAACGAAGCTGTGCTTCATCGTTAAGCCACGCTAATGAATTTAAAATTTTAATTCTATCGCGTTGTTGACCTTCATAAGGCGCGCTCACCCACTCATTAATAACAGCTGGTACTTGTAGCTCACTGGCTGAAGGAATAGCACCTTCGCGCGGCACAATGTAATCAGCTAAAACCGCTACTAACGTGAGTTCGTCTGCTGTTAAGGTCAGTGGCCAAGGTGATTCTGGTGGCATCACCAAATTAGGATCTTGACCATAGCCTTTAGCGGTTACAGGCTTGATATCTAAATCAGGCCAATGCTCTTTTGCAGAGACAGCAACGTCATCTTCAAGTGCTTTTGTGCAACCTGCAGTTAAACTAACCGCCGAGCCCGCAGCTAATAGACCAAGCCATTTTAAAGACTCACGGCGGCTCATGTTAGAAACATAGTTATATGAGTCGTGTTCGTTACGATGATGCATAATTAAAGTACCCCGTTATCAATTTGTTGAGCAAGCCAAGTTGAATTACGCATTGCCAGTGTCATGATGGTGAGCGTACAGTTTTTATGAGGGTTTGAAGCAAATACCCCCGCATCCATTACAAATAGGTTATTACAATCCCATGTTTGGCCCCATTGATTGGTGACTGAGTCTTTCTTTGAGCTGCCCATTCGTGTGGTGCCCACTTCGTGAATGATTTCGCCACCTTTTGAAATTGCTTTTTCAGCAGGCGGGAGTTCGCCAACAGTCGCACCCATGTTTTCGAGGATTTGCTTCGCGGTTTTTAAACCATGCTCGATTTGCTTTAATTCTCTGTCAGACCACTTAAAGTGGAACTTTGATACCGGAATACCCCATTTGTCTTTAACGTTTTCGTCAATTTCCATGTAGGTATCTTTGTTCGGTAACATCTCGCCACGCAGAGCAAAGCCAACGTAAGAGCCATATGCATCACGAACTTGCTGTTTAAGAGCTGGGCCATAGCCTTGTTTATCACCTGACACACCCGAACCCGGCTGGCCAAAGCCACTGCCAATTTCAAAGTGATAACCACGTGGGAAGTCTAATTCATTGTTAGCTTGTGCTTGATGACCCCACCAAGGAATAAATAAGTGATTAGCGGTATGTCCATCTTCGTTATAACGTGGGCGACCTTTAAGTGCCGGAATTTGCGCACCTAACCATGCACCCGTCGAATCCATTAAGTTTCGACCTACTTGGCCACTTGAATTGGCAAGGCCTTTAGGGTGCTTTTTATTCTTTGAATTTAATAAAATACGCGCTGATTCACAGGCGCTGGCGGCTAAGATAACCACATCGGCATCAACAGCGTGTTCAGTTACAGTGTGTTTATCAACATAGGTGACGCCAGTGACTTTACCTTGCTCATCAACTTTGACTGATTTAACCATGGCATCAGTAATAACTTTTAAGTTACCAGTGGCTTTTGCCATAGGTAATAGCGATGTCGTAGTTTGAAAAGCAGCACCAATTGAACAACCAGAGCCACATGGTGTTGCATAAAAACACGCCATGCGATCATCTTTAGGTCGAGTTAATACCGCGCGATGCATAGGCACTGCTTGAATGCCCATTTTCTTTGCCGAAGCGGCAATTAAAAGCTCAGGAACACGCGGTTTTGGTGGTGGCTGTAAAATACCCGGTGACGAATCTGGCATATCTTCATGGCCTGTATTGGTGCCACATACACCCACAAGTTCTTCAGTTTTATCGTACCAAGGTGCTAAATCAGCGTACTCAAATGGCCAGTCGGCACCGTGACCATCTCGGCTTTTGCCTTTAAAATCGTGCTCACTAAAGCGTAATGAATAGCGGCCCCAGTGATTTGTTCGACCACCTAACATACGTGCGCGCCACCAATAAAAGTCGCTTCCTTTGGCGCTGGTGTATGGCTCATCAGGCACTTGCCAGCCGCCATCAACGGTTGCATCGTAAAAGCCAAAGTTTTTGTCTTTGTTACCAGCCCCCATAAGTGGAGCCTCACTGTTACGACGAAACATCGGGCTTTCTGTTTTCGGGTCATAATTACGGCCCGCTTCAAGTAATAATACTTTGTGGCCAAGTTTGGTTAGCGTATAAGCGGCCATTGCACCGCCAGCACCCGAGCCAACAACTAATACCTTATGTTTAAAATCAGACATCTTATAGCTCCTTGATTTTTATATTTTTAAACCACACTTTGTCACCATGGTCTTGAAGCCCGATATGACCTTGTTCAGCCGTTGCAAAGTTTTTCCAAGTTGCAAACTTACTGCCTTTAACAAGGGTGTTCCATGTTGTGCTACCAATTACAATGCTGGTGGTGCTAATACCGTTTTGCCAAACTTGTAAGTGGTTGTCTTGCATTTTAATGCGTACATGGTTCCAGCTATTTGCTGGTTTGTGAGCCGCAACTGGGGCTGCAAATAAATCGTAAATTGACCCCGCTAAGTGCGAGTCAATTTCGGTATCTGGGTGTTCTTCGTTATCGATAATTTGAATTTCAGGCGCATGAGAGTAAATCATCTGTCCGGTTTCATCTGCTAATACAAAAATACCGCTATTGCCTTTGGTAGAGATTTTCCAATCGATCTGTAATTCAAAGTTTTGGTACTGCTTTTTAGTAAGCAGGTCGCCACCACCTTTGGTTAATGTCATAGCGCCATCTTCAACGACCCATGCAGGATTTAAAGATTCGCTTTTAAAATTACGCCATTGCGACATATCTTTGCCGTCAAACAACAACTGCCAGCCAGCTTGCTTTTCTTGTTGTGTAAGCTGATTGTCAGCCGCATTAGCGAGTGCACAGCTACTAACGGTGAGCATTAAAGTCAGTGCTTTAAGAGATTTAAACATTGTGTGTTCCTCGACGATTTACTTGCTTAAGACGCACATTTTTCGGTGCGTTTGTTGTTATTAATTACCAAATGCAACCCAATGAATGCGACGATTAAAATAATTGGGAAGATCAGTAGGTTTTGTAATACAGCCTGTCCGGCTAAAATTTCAATTTGTTCAGCGCTTGCGCCACTTGCCTGTGCCGATGAGCGTGCCGTATCTATCCAACTACCAATTACAGGGTTCCAGATGCTCATTGCAAACATGCCTGCACCGCCCATTAACGACATACCCAGCGCCCCTGACTTTGGAATGTATTCAGCAACGCAGCCAAGCATGGTCGGCCAAAAGTAGGTAACCCCAAGAGCAAATAATATGGCCGCTATATAAATCATGCTGCCCTCGGCTTGGCTCATCATGAAGATACCTAAGCTTGCACAAATGGCAGAGCCAAGTAATACACCGGTAGGGTTGAGCTTATGCACTATAGGGCCTGCAAAGAAGCGACCAACCGCCATTAGGCCAGTGATCAAGGCTAATACCACCATAGGAGAGGCACCCGATGAACCTAAAATACGCTCAATCCATTGTTGTGTGCCAAATTCAGTGGTTGCGGTAAACGTCATACAAGCAATTAAAAAGATGTATAACGGCGTAAATAAGTGGCGAATATTGCTGCTGGTAGAGTGAGAGCGTGTATCAAAGCGTGGGAATTGTGCTTTGATCAGCATAGCGCCATAGATAACCGTAGGAACTAAAATTAACGCTACTTGCCATTGCCAGTTTAAACCCGCTCCCGACATAAAGTTCGACGCAAGTGCGCCAATCACAATGCCACCTGGGAACCAAACATGAAAACGGTTTAGCATAGTGGTGGTGTTTTTAGGGTACATTTCTGCAATCAGCGGGTTACAGCCAGCTTCAACAGCGCCGTTGGCAAAACCAATTAAAAAGGTAGAAACCAGTAAGCCCCAAAAACCATCAGCTGTTATCGTCAAAACAAGGCCAAGTAAATGACAGATAAACGCTAACGCCACTAATTTCTTAGCGCCAATGGCATTATAAATAATACCGCCGACCATAGTCGCAACCGGAAAGCCTAAAAATGCCATGGCATTAACCCAACCTAATTCGGTGTCGGTTAAGCCAAACTCACTGCCAAGTTGACCCAAAATGCCAGCACGAATGGCAAAGGTCATAGAGGTCACAATCAGTGCTATACAGCAAAGCCGAAAGACAATGCGGTTATAATTATTGTTGTCCATATTGTGTGTCCTGTGTTCTATTGTTGTCGGTTTTATAAACCTAAAATTCGATTATTCCGCTCAGTGTTTGTTGCCCCACTGGCAAAATCGTCAAAGGCTTTATCTGTTGGGTTTATTAAATGTGCTTTAATAAACTCAGCGCCTTCTCTTGCCCCATCTTCTGGGTGCTTTAAGCAACATTCCCATTCAAGTACAGCCCAACCATCAAAACCATATTGAGTTAACTTGCTAAAGATTTGCTTAAAATCTACTTGGCCATCACCTAAAGAACGAAAACGCCCCGGGCGGTCTTGCCAGTTTTGAAATCCGCCATAAACACCTGAACGGCCATTTGCGATAAATTCGGCATCTTTGACATGAAACGCCTTAATGCGCGAATGATAGATATCGATAAACGCTAAATAGTCGAGCTGTTGCAATACAAAATGGCTCGGATCATAAAGAATATTAACGCGTGGGTGATTATTGGTTGCTGCTAAAAAGCGCTCAAATGTAACACCATCATGTAGGTCTTCACCCGGATGCAATTCATAACACACGTCCACGCCATACTCGTCAAAGCAATCTAAAATGGGTAGCCAGCGCTTAGCAAGTTCACTAAAGCCTTGTTCAACAAGTCCTTGTGGACGCTGTGGCCACGGGTAAAAGGTATGCCATAAAAAAGACCCCGAGAATGTCGCATGGGTTGTTAAGCCAAGATTTTTACTTGCTTTAGCAGCCATCATCAGTTGCTCTGTTGCCCACTTTGTTCGCGCTGCAGGGTTACCTTTTACATGCTCTGCGGCAAAATTATCGAACATTTCATCGTACGCAGGGTGCACAGCAATTAACTGGCCTTGCAAATGTGTTGATAACTCTGAAATTGTAAGTCCATACTCTGTGGCAATACCAGTGACTTCATCGCAGTAATGCTGGCTTTGAGCTGCTTTTTCTAAATCAAAAATAGTTGGGTTTGAGGTTGGCACTTGAATCGCTTTGTAACCTAAACCACTTACCCACTCACATAAACCACGAAAGCTATTGAAAGGGGCTTGATCTGAAATAAACTGCGCCAAAAATATTGCTGGCCCTTTGATTTTATTCATTCTTTTTTATCCAATCTGTAATTTGTGCCATTTAGTATCTTGCTTCGATGAAGCAACAACATGCTCAATAAACGCCATACCCCGCACAGCCTCATTGATGCCAGGCACATCAAATGCTGAATTTGTTGCGTTATCGCCTTGCTTAAATGCGTGGATCTGCGCTGCAAAATTGCGGTAAATATTGGCAAAGGCTTCAAGGTAGCCTTCTGGGTGACCGGCAGGGGCGCGTAGGGCATTTTGCGTGTCAGGGTGTAATTCACCCACGCCCGCTCTAAGTAATGTGGCGGCTTGATTGTGGCCTCTTAGCCATAAGCTATTAGGCTCAAGTTGCGACCACTCAAGACTGGCTTTATCGCCATAAATACGCAGGCGTAAGTTGTTTTCATCGCCAATAGCAATTTGGCTTGCCAGTAAAACGCCTTTACAACCATTATTGAATCTAAGTAGCACTGTGCCATCATCATCAAGGGCTCGGCCTTCAACCACATGATTTAAATCGGCGCAAAGCTCAGTGATTTCGAGATCAGAGACATACTCGGCTAAGTTAGCTGCATGCACGCCGATGTCGCCCATACAACAACTAATGCCAGACTTACTGGTGTCTAAACGCCAGCTCGCTTGTTTTGAACCTTCGTCTTCGCTGCGTGCTAACCAGCCTTGAGTGTACTCAACAATGACTTTACGTATGCTGCCGAGCTCGCCAGCTTTTACGCGATGCTTGGCTTCTTTGACCATAGCGTAACCAGTGTAAGTGTGGGTTAACCCATATAAAACCTGCTGCTTTGCAATAATGCTTTGTAATTGCCCTGCTTCTGCGAGAGTAAGCGTTGCAGGTTTATCTGAGAGCACATGAAAACCATGTTCAAGCGCCATTTGCGCGACCGGAAAATGCAAATGGTTTGGCGTAACAATAGCCACAAAATCAATACGCTCATCAGCGGGTAATTTTGCTTCTTCGGTAAATAACGTATGGTAACTGTCGTAGCAGCGGCTGCTATCAAGCCCAAGTAATTCGCCAGTTGCTTTACATTTGTTTGCGTCTGAACTGAATGCGCCTGCAACAAGCTCTATCATTCCGTCTAATCGCGCTGCAATTCGATGAATAGCGCCAATGAAGGCACCATCGCCACCGCCTACCATTGCCATGCGGATCTTAGCTTTGCTCATCTTAAGCGCTCCTAATTTAAATAGCGTTTGCTACTGTTAATATCATGTTATTGATAATAGGAAAGCTTAGCCAATAAGCGCTAATAAAAATTCGGTTGACAATGAAACAAAATCGGCGTTTAAAATATATGGGACTGTTCTTTATTGAGATAAAATTAAGCGATGGATATTCAAGATATAATAAAAAAAGCTGGCGTAAATCAGCTAATTGCTGCATTTGATTTACTGCCAGATATCCTCTTTTGGGTAAAAGACACAGATAGTAGAATCTTGCATTGTAATCAGCATTTTATTGAGCATCAGGGTTATAAAACACTGGAGCAAATACTGCTAAAAACAGACTTCGATTTTTCACCAAAGCACCTTGCGTTTCAGTACGTCAATGACGATAAACGGGTGATGGAAGGCTACATAGTAACCGACCGTTTAGAGCTTAACCAAACCCAACAAGGTGAGCTTGGTTGGTTTTCTACATCAAAGCATGCTTTAAAAGATCACGATGGCAATGTGATTGGCACTTATGGAGTGACCCGACATCTACAAAAAACCTCAAAAGCGCTTTCTCATGTAAGGGCTATTGAAGAGCCGGTAAAATTTATTCGCGAGCATTACCATCGTCAGATCAGCATTGATGAATTAGCAGAGCTTGCGCATTTGTCGGTAAGTGCTTTAGAGCGTCGTTTTAAAAAGCACTTAGCGAAAACACCTAATCAATTTATTAACGAAGTGCGTCTTGAAAATGCCCGTAAGCTGCTAATTGAAACGCAACTGCCCATTTCACAAGTGGCCTACCAGTGCGGGTTTTCTGAGCCAAGTTACTTCAGCAAACAATTTCGGCGTTTGTTTGGCGAAATCCCTTCACAAATGCGCTCGCAATTAGGCGATTAAATTGCCTCTCTCGCCATTAAAATAGCCCCTTGCTCTGCACTGGCAAGGGCGGGGGTTAGATGCGCTTTACTGGCATCAGTTAAGTAAGGCGTGATGGCACTGGCAATGCCGCCCATCAAGGTGACTTTTTCAATACCTTGTTTTTCAAAGTAAGTGATATAGCGGGTAATGTATGCGCACGCTTCATTGATTAATTGCTGACAAAAAGCATCGTCAGAATGGCTAAAAACGAGTGGCGCAAATTTGGCAAGCTCTGCAGGGCGCGCTGATATTAAACGCTGACTTAACGCTTGGCTTGAGTCGCAGTTAAGCTGGGTGAGTAGGGTATTTATTGCTGCAGAACTTTGCGCAACACCATCAAGTACTGCAAATGCTTTACGGCAAAGTTGTAAGCCTAACCAACCCCCACTGGCACCATCGCTCAGTAATAAACCATAGCCACCTAATTCGCTAAATTGGTTTTGCTGCTGGTAACCCGCACAAAAGCCCGTGCCCAGAATAATCACTGCGCCATCATGGTGTTGATGCGCGCCTTTACAGGCAATCAGCATATCTGTTGACAGGGTAAACTTGGCAAAAGGGTGCTGCCACTTGGTCATAGCTTGATAGGCAGAGTCGATATTAGCTCCGGCAAGCCCTGCATGCACATAAGTGTTTTTCAGCTCGCTTAATGCAAGCCCAGCCTCAAGAAATGCAAGTTCAGTAGCGTGAAGTATTGACTCTTGGCTTTGTTGACAGCTGGTGGCCACATTTGCTGAACCACTTATGGCTTCACTCAGCAATGAGCCGTTTTCGTTTTCTAAACGAACTTTACACTTACTGCCACCGCCATCAATACCTAAAAAATACGTTGCCATGCTTAATCCTTTGAAAGTAGCTTATTGATAGCCTCAGCATTAATTGCACCATTTTCGTTGTGCACGCATGAGTGTACATGCACAGCCGCCTTTGCTGAATGGTTTTTTATTAATTGCCAAAGTGTTGCCGCGTTTTCTAAAGTAACGCCACCCCCCATAACAATTTCTATCTGATTAGCGCTGTGTGCTAAGTATGTGTTGAGCTGATTTAGACCATCAAATGCAGTTTGATCGCTTTGCCATGGCGTGCCCGCTGTTAAGATGCGGTCAACCTTTAAGCTAATCAGTTTCTCAAGTGCGCTTAACGGGTTTGTAAGGGTATCGAATGCACGGTGAAAAGTCACCATCAGGCCATGTTGTTTGGCGGTGGTAACTAAAGAGCGGGTCACCTCTAAATCAAGTTCGCCGTGTTTTACTGCACCAAATACCACGCCATGCGCTCCTGCATTAGCGGCCATTGTTATTTGTTTTTGCATAACTTGGTGACATTCAGAACTAACAAAAAAATTACCTGCTTTGGGGCGTATCATCACCACTAACTCTGCGTTATTGGTTAGGCTTTTTACAGCACAATCAATCGCATTAACACTTGGTGTTAAGCCACCTAGGTGTAAATTACTGCATAGCTCAAAGCGTTTTGCACCTAAGTTACTAGCCATTGAAATGTTGTTAACAAGCTGCTTTAAGCACCCTTCGTTGAGGCATACTTCAAGAAATTTACCATTGTTCATGGACGTGTTTTTACCATATCTATTACACCTACTCATTTGTTAATTAATTTAACGTAAACTTAAAATTGTAATGAAAAATAATTTGGTGTTTACTATCAATTAGTTACTATTTTAACTAAGTCTGTGTTGATGAGTGAACTAGCTCTGCAACGACAGGCCTAACTATAAAGCAGAAATTATAAAAATGAATATAAAATATTCCAAACGCCGATTTTGTCATATCTCTCACCGAATTTTTATTATCACTTTTTGACCGCTCACCCTATTCTGAGTTTGAGTTTAACAAGCTGTTAACTACCGATAATCAGTTTAAAAACCGACAACAATAAATCGTTTTTTGAGAGGCTAAAGCCTCTTAAACAAAACAGAACACACAACTGGAGATAGGCATGGGCAAGCAAACTGTAATAAAAACAAAAGGGCAGGGAAGGCATTTTAAGCGAAATGCAATTTTGATTTCGCTACTGGCGGCAATTAATACAAGCTATGCAGCAGAGCAAGCAAATGATGATGTAGAAGTGATTGAAGTACGTGGTATTCGTTCTTCAACTGCAGAAAACTTAGCAATAAAACGACTTTCAACGGCTACCGTTGATGCAATCACCGCAGAGGATATTGGTAAGTTTCCTGATAAAAATGTCGCTGATTCTTTGCAACGTGTATCGGGCGTTTTGATTGACCGCGACGGTGGCGAAGGTAGCCGCGTTAGTATTCGTGGTACGTCACCGGATTGGACTCTCACCCAATTAAACGGTAACTATATTGCTTCATCAGGTTCTGGTACTCCTACCCGTAGTTTTAATTACACGTTATTGCCTTCAAGCATGATCAAAAGTGTAGAAGTGTACAAAAGTGCAGAAGCACGCATCGATGAAGGCGGTATTGGTGGTACGGTTATTTTACACACCCGTAAACCGCTTGAGATGGAAGCAAATTCAGGGGCGTTAAGTGCAGAGGTGACTTACGATGATGTGTCTGAAGACACTAAGCCGCAAGTTAACGTGCTGTATTCATGGAAAAATGACGACGAAAACTTTGGTGTACTTGCCGGCTATACTCGTCAGGAAAGGAAAGTGGTAACTATTTCGAACGAGTCTTTTGGTTGGCGATATTATTCGAACACAGCTGAAGACGCAGATCAACCTGCGATAGTAGATCAAGCAACAGGGGAGGTATATGACGATGTATGGGCATCATCTGGTATACATGTTAAAAATGCAGACCAAGACCGTGACCGTGATGGTTATCAAGTTGCAATTCAATGGATGCCAACAGACCGTTTAGATCTGAGTTTTAATTATTTTGGCGCAAAATTAAGTTATGACCAAGTTGGACAAGAAGTATTTTTTGCTGAGTGGAATGATAATCACAACCCCTATTTTGGTGTTGAACTAGACGGTGATACCGTGGTTGCCTACGGTAATGGCGATAATGGTCTACTCAATGATAATAATTGGGGGGATGCCGATGTAAATGGCGGTGTAGCTGTTCGCCGAGGTTTGTTATCGCCGCAGTTAACAGGGCGTGAGCGTTTTGGCGAGTCAAAATCAAATACCTATGATTTTGAAGGCACCTATTATGGCGATACTTACAGCGTGACATTAAAACTGGGTCATACCGAAGCTGAAGGCGGTACTTCAAAAGAAACCTACGCCAATATAGATGCGCGTTTAGGTTCAGTAAATAGTTGGCACTGGTCAACCAAAGGCGGGAAACCAAGCTACGAAGTGTCGACTGATTTAGCCACCGATAAACAAGCGTACCAATATTATGATTGGTTTGATTCTTATTCATCTGAAAATGAAGACTCAGAAGATTACATTCAAACAGATGTAAAATTTGACCTCGATGGCAACTTTTTCACTCGTGTTTATGTGGGTGGTAAATACCGCGACCACGAAATTAAAGGTATTCGTAACGACTTTCGTTGGGATGACGGCATCGCTGATAACGGCGGTTACCGCGGTTACTTACCAGGAACTGAGTGGTTCCATAATCCAGATTTTCACCCAGATGCGCCAACATTGGTGAGCGACCATGTAGTTGATAACAGCGCGGGTGATACAGGCGCATTTAACTTTTTAGCGTTCGATTTCAGAGCGCTGGATAATTACTTAAAAGAAAACTTTAGTAAGACAGTTGTACCTTCACTATCGGGCACCTATGCACTTGAAGAGAAAATTTGGTCTGTTTACACACAAGCTGATTTCGAATGGCAGGATTTTCGCGGTAATGTTGGTGTGCGTTATGTGAATACAGAGCTGAGCACCTTGACCTACGATGAAGTAATTGGTCAAGATGATAATGATACTGAGCCAAACGAACGCAGTAGCGATGGCAGTGAAGTATTACCTAGCTTTAACCTTGCATGGGATGCAACCGAAGATCTTGTTATTCGTTTTGCTGCAGCGCGTACTATGGCAAGAGTGAGCTATTCAGATTTAAGCCAGTCTGAAACTTATGGTCCACCTGTTAACATTAACTCACCTGATTCATGGACAGGACGGGGTCGAGGAACTTCAGTAAACACAGGGCTTGAACCTATGTTATCTGACCAATTCGATTTAGGTATTGAATGGTATTACGGCGATGGTTCTGCACTGGGTGCTACTTTATTCTCTAAAGATATTTCTAACTTACCAATCTCGACCGTAGAAATTGTAGAGCGTGAACACGATTGTTGTAACGGCCCAATTGAGGTCGAAATGAACACCAAAGTAGGTGGCGGTGATGCAAAATCAGAAGGCTTAGAGCTGTTCTTCCAGCACTCGTTTGATAATGGTTTTGGTATTTTAACTAACTATACCTACACAGATACCAGCACCAGCGAAGTCTCGACAGACGGACAAAAAACAGAGGCCGAAATACCAGGCACCGCTAAGCACCAATATAATGTGTCGGTGTATTTTGAGAATGACGACTTTAGTGTTCGTGCGTCGTATAACTGGAAAGATGACCGTGCTAATGGCATACATAAAGGATACAACTTTTATACCAAAGACTATGGTCAGCTTGATGTGAATGCCTCTTATAACTTAACAGAGGATCTTTCGTTTACCGCGTCAGTTGTAAACCTAACAGAAGAATTAGAAGAAGGTTATTGGAAACAAAGTAATCGCTTTACCTATAATCAATATTCAGGCCGTCGTTTTTACTTAGGCGCAAATTATAACTTTTAACCATAGGCATGTTGTTTGTTGCAACCTAAAAAGGTACTTTTATTAAAGTACCTTTTTCTTTTTTAAGACAATAATGATTGAATTTGTAACAGCTACAGAGCAAGACAAAGCCTATTTACTCGACTTAAGATTAAATACCATGGTTGAGCACTTAGAAAATCAGGGGTTATTTTTATCACTTGAGCAACATCAAGCAAGAGTGGCAGAGCATTTTGAGCACAGTCATTTAGTGTTAAATGATGGGCAATGTGTAGGCGCTGCCAAGTTCATCGTGAGTAACCAAGCAATCAGTTTATTACAGCTACAAATTGCACCTAAAGAGCAGGGCAAAGGATTAGGCACTAAGGTGTTAGATGCACTTAAAGCGCAAACAGCAGAGATAAATTTAACGGTGCTAAAAGCGAATCCAGCTTATGGGCTTTATCAACGGGCAGGGTTTAAAACTCTAGGCGAAGACGACTATGAGTTTCATATGCAGTGGCAGAAATAAAAAAGGGCGCTGTTAAAAAACTAAGCGCCCAATTTTGACTATTTCTTTTCTTCGTCAGGTAAGGTGACGTTTAGCTCAAGTACGGCTAAGTCATCTTCGTTTTGGTCAAACTGCACCTGAACTGCATCAGTGTTTACATTCACGTATTTACGAATAACATCAAGGATGTCTTGTTTTAGCTGTGGTAGGTAATCTGGTGTACCACGCTGTGAACGTTCGTGCGCGACAATGATCTGCAATCGCTCTTTTGCTAATGACGCACTGCTTTTCTTTTCTGAGCGGAAGTAGTCAAGTAAAGACACATTAACCTCCAAAAATCCGTTTAAATAAGCCTTTTTTCTCTACGTCTAAGAAACGAAAATCAACAGTTTCGCCTAATAAACGATTGATTGCATCTGTGTATGCTTGGCCTGCATCCGATTCACCATCAAGGATAACCGGTTGACCAGAGTTTGATGCACTAAGTACAGCTTGTGATTCAGGAATAACGCCCAGTAGTTTAATCGCTAAGATTTCTTGTACGTCTTCTACCGAAAGCATTTCGCCTTTTTCAACACGCTCAGGATTATAGCGAGTTAATAGTAGATGTTCTTTTACGCTTTCAAGGCCTTCTTCAGCACGTTTTGATTTGCTGTGTAAAATGCCAAGAATACGGTCAGAGTCGCGTACTGATGATACTTCTGGGTTCGTTGTTACAATCGCTTCATCAGCGAAGTACATTGCCATCATTGCACCAGCTTCGATACCTGCTGGAGAATCACACACAATGTAATCAAAATCTTTTTTCAGCTCGTTTAGTACGCGCTCAACACCGTCACGGGTTAGGGCGTCTTTATCACGGGTTTGTGAGGCAGGTAAAATATGTAGCTTATCAACGCGCTTATCTTTAATAAGTGCTTGATTTAGGTTAGCTTCGCCATTGATTACGTTTACGAAATCATAAACAACACGGCGTTCACAACCCATGATAAGGTCAAGATTACGTAGACCAATATCAAAGTCGATAATAACGGTTTTAAAGCCTTTAAGCGCTAAACCTGTGCCAATCGCAGCACTCGATGTGGTTTTACCAACACCACCTTTACCAGAAGTAACGACAATCACTTTTGCCATGAGATTTATCCTTTAACCAAAGCTGAAATTTCTAATGAATCATTTTTTTGTTGGATTTGTACTGCGCTACCCCAGTGTTCACCTTGTAGAGAGTCGCTGATCCAATAACTACCATTAATCGAAACAAGTTCTGCTTCTAATTTTTGGCAAAATATATTTGCTTCGTTGTAACCTTTAGCCCCTGCAATTGCACGGCCGCGAAGGGTGCCATAAATGTGCACGTTGCCATCGCTAATCACTTCGGCGCCATGACTTACAGCACCAATTACGATTAGGTCGCGGTCTTTTGCATACACTTGCTGGCCCGAACGTACAGTGCCATGAATAACTTGCGCAGGCAGGTGAACGGTTTTTTCAACGATAGATGTATTTGTTTGTTGTTTAGCGGTTGCACCCTTAACGTCTTGTGAATAATTTAACACCGACAGGCCCGCAGCTTTTGCGCTTTCGTTTTGCTCTTGAGAGCCATTACAAACCCCAACAGGGTTTAACGAAAGGCCGCTTAACATTGATTTTAAGAAAGAGAAATCAAGCGTTTCATCTTGTACGTCGCTTAAGTTGATTACGATAGGCGCACCGGCAAAGAACTTAGGTGCTTGGGCGATTTTCTCATCTAACTGCTTACTTAAAAGGGCTGTATCTGCTGAAAATAAATGTAAAACAGATAACGTAAAAAGGTTCCCTTTTAATTCAAAAATTTGTTCCGACATACACGCTCAATTGAATTGTCTGGATTAGCATTATTTAAGTATAAACACAGGCTGAACAAGGCATATACATTAAAAATCTAATCTATTTTTTCTAACTTATTATATCACTCATGTTATAGTGTGCGCCTTCGTTAAGCAAGATATTATAGGGCCATAATGCTAACTGCGGTGTATAAAAGTATTAAAAAAGCGGATACATACCTTTTTGTAGAAAAAAGAGATGATTTCTCACGCGTACCTGAACCATTACTAGAAACGTTTGGTCAACCTAAGTACGTGATGATGATTAATCTAGCAAGCCGTGAAAAGTTAGGTGTGGCAGACTTAGACGCGGTTAAGCAAGCGTTAATTGACCAAGGGTTCTACTTGCAATTACCTCCGCCGGAAGAAAATTTGTTAACCCAATTTAAAAAAGACAAGGGAGTTGAGAGTGATTAAAAAACTTGCCGTCATTTTACTCAGTGCTTCACTAAGTACTTCAGTATTGGCAGAACAAAAGACACAAGCTGATTTTGACGTTTACGTTGCAGCATTAAAAAAAGAAGCACTTGAAAAAGGCTATGATGAAGCCTTAGTTGATCAAGCACTTGCAACAGCTAAATTCAAAAAGAAAGTGATCTCAGCTGATAAAAATCAGCCTGAAGTAAAAGAAACCCTCGAAACTTATTTACCAAAACGTGTGCCGCAATGGAAAATTGACCGCGCGCGTAAGCTATACAAAGAAAATCAAGACGTTCTTGAAAAAGTCGCTAAAGAATACGGCGTTCAAGCACGCTTTATTGTTGCACTTTGGGGCCTTGAAAGTAACTTTGGTAAAATCCAAGGTGGTCACAGTGTCATTGCATCATTAGTTACACTTGCTTTTGATGGTCGCCGCGAAACCATGTATAAAAACCAGCTTTGGGCAGCGCTTGATATCTTAAAAGAGGGTCACATTACCCTAGATAAGTTCAAAGGCTCATGGGCTGGTGCAATGGGGCAAACTCAGTTTATGCCAACCTCATTTAACGCCTACGCTGTTGATTACAATGGTGATGGCCGCAAAGACATTTGGACTACAGAAGAAGACGCCTTTGCTTCAATTGCTAACTACCTTAAGCAAGCAGGTTGGAACGATGATTTAACCTGGGGCCGCCAAGTTAAACTACCTGAAGGCTTTGATAACGCAAATATTCTTAAGCGTGGCACTAAAACACGCAGCCAATGGTTAGAGTATTGGAAAGAGTCAGAGCGCAGCCTTGCTGATTGGCAAGCAATCGGTGTTCGTAAAATGGATGGTAGCGACTTACCAAACGTTGATGTTACCGCCGCAATGGTAATGCCAGATGACGTAAACGGCCGTATGTACCTAGCCTACGATAACTACAAAGCACTTATGCACTGGAATCGCTCGTATTACTTTGCAACCAGTGTTGGTTACTTATCTGACCGCATCGGTTACCCAGCGATTAAGTAATTAGATACTAGAGCCTAGGTAACTAGGTAACTAGGTAACTAGGTACTAGGTACTAGGGGATTTGCATAAAGCGCGAGTTTATCTCGCGCTTTTTATGTTAAATATTACTACTGCAAAAGATCTCTAAGTGAATTACTCACAAAGAGGCCAAGAGGCGCTGCGCTTAAGAGGAAAAATACAAAATTATTAAACTTTACTTGCTAACTTTGCTCTTGTAACTTTCCCCTCGATACAATTTTAAACCTTTACTTTGAGTGCTTGTTGCAGTGCCTCTACGTCTTTACAGCCGAGGTATATGTTTTTTCCGTCAGTTAAAGTTATTTTAACTGCTTGTCCAACTGATGCATTGTATAACCAGCCATCATTTAGCATACGAATGCCAATTCCTTGATACCACTTTGTTTTGTAAGCTGAGGCCTGTGCAATCTGAGATAATTCAACATCTTTGCTAATAATCCCAAACCCAAAATACCAACGAAGCTTTTGCTCATCGATGACTATTGTTAGTGAAAAGAACAACAAAGTAACAAGCAGGTTTATCGATAATATAATTATTTTGAGGTCAGCCAGTTCAGGCGAGAAAATTATAAAGGCACTAATTACTAATAAAATAATAATTAACGAGTAATTTATTTCTGTCTCTTTATACATAGCTTAATATCCATTTAAGTCAGAACGTAAATAAACGCTTAATTATTAGTATAGCAAAGGCAAGAGTAGTTATGACTATCCATTCAAAACGCGCTAAAGCACGGCCTACAAGAGAGCGCGCGAAACAAGTTTCACGCCTACGGTGAGTCCCGTAGGAACGGCTTCAGCCGTGAACCTCAAACACTCGGCGTTGAAACGCCTCCTACAAACTTTCCCCTAGCAACTCGCTAACTTATTCCCCTTTCCCCGGTTTTTTCAAAATCTTATCTTTAAAATCAAGTACCTTACCAATACCAGAGCCTAGTTTCATTAGGCTTTGAAGTTGTTCAGGGCTTAAGCGTTGTAGCTCTGCAGACCATTTGGTTACAGTTTCGAGCAGGTCATGAATTTCTTGCATTTGCTGCTGAGCAAAGCGTTCATCATCATTGTGGGCTTCTTCTAAAATGTTATCGCGAAGCAGGCTAAGGGTAGGGTCTATCTCGCGCTTTTTACGCTCTTCGAATACGCGGTTGGCCATATCCCAAATGCTGCCAGCAGGGCCGTAGTATTCTTTACGGTCACCCGGAATATGATGCACTTTAATTAAGCGCCAAGACTGTAGCTCTTTAATGCCCATACTTACGTTTCCGCGCGAGATACTTAAGGTATCGGCAATTTCATTGGCGGTCATTGGCTCTTTAGTAATGGTTAATAATCCACACATTTGACCAATGGTGCGGTTAAAGCCCCAACGGCTACCCATTTCACCGCAGTGCATAACAAAAGCTAAGTTTTTTTCAGATAGGCTCATAATTTTTAGTATTCAAAAATTTCAGAAATTAAATGCTAGCACGCTCGGGGTATAACTAAAAGAAATAGCCACTATGCAATCTGCTACTACTAAAGTGTAGATACGCCATTATTTAGTTTTAAGTTATTGAATTTAAAGTGTGGTTTAATTAAATACCGCAGTGAAAGGCTATTTGATGTGGATCAATAATAGTGACAGTTAATAAGTTTATCGTATAGGCTGAAATCCAATAATACCATGGAGGAAGGTTATGAAAGCTGCAGTAAATAAAGAGTACAAAGGTAAATTAACAATCGAAGATATCCCATGCCCAGAGGTGGGAATTAACGATGTGCTAGTTAAAATTGCCGCGTGTGGAGTGTGCCACACAGATTTACATGCTTGTCATGGAGATTGGCCAGTTAAACCCAAAATGCCATTAGTGCCGGGCCATGAAGGGGTAGGTACTATCGAAAAAGTAGGCGCAAACATTAAACACTTATCAGTAGGCGACCGTGTCGGTGTTCCTTGGTTATACAGCGCCTGTGGTCATTGTGAGTTTTGTTTAGAAGGTAAAGAAACCTTATGCCTTGAACAGCACAACACTGGGTATTCAGTTGATGGAGGTTACGCCGAGTACTGTGTAGCCCATGGCGATTACGTGGTTAAAATCCCTGAAAGATTAGGTTTTTCAGAAGCCGCACCACTATTTTGTGCGGGGGTTACAACCTATAAAGCGCTTAAAGTGACTGATGCTAAGGCGGGCGATTGGGTTGCAATTGTCGGTGTTGGCGGCCTTGGTCACTTAGCAGTGCAATACGCAAAAGCAATGGGCTTTAATGTGATTGCCGTTGATACTGGCGAGAGCAAGTTAGCACTAGCCAAAGAACTTGGCGCAGACATCACCATAGATTTTATAAAGCAAGTACCTTCAGAAACCATTTTTGAACAAGTGGGCGGGGCACATGGTGTTGTGTGCACTGCCGTATCAAAACCCGGTTTTGAGCAAGCTTATAAAAGCGTACGCCGTGGCGGTAAATGCGTACTTGTAGGTTTACCACCCGAAGATATGCCACTGCCAATTTTCGATACAGTATTAAATGGGGTGTCTGTTGTAGGCTCTATCGTTGGTACGCGCAAAGACTTACAAGAATGCCTCGACTTTGCTGCCAAAGGGAAAGTTAAAGCCATTATTGAAGAAAAACGCCTAGAAGATATCAACGATATTTTTGACGATATGCTTAAAGGCGACATCACTGGTCGAATCGTGATGACGCTTTAAGCTAGGTTAATTAACTATTACTGTCAGGTTTGGTTGAGTGGCTCAATCGAAGCTGGCAGTCTTTATTATATTTGGGATCAATAAGTTAAACTATTGGTCTACTACATTTGTCTTGGCAAAAATATAATTGCATATCTAGCCAAAGTTAGGTGTAATGATAACTGAACACATACTGAGCAATGCAGGGAAAGCATACATAACACTAGCTAAGCTGATTAAATTAGCTAGGAAAGTGAGAGCTACTAAAAACAAATTCCCATAGCATAAACAACACCAACTCTGACACACCGAGCAGGTAGCTGCTTAGTCAAACAAGCGATCACGTAATACAAACTGCGTGTTGCATAAATACTAAAATGTTAGGCCCTATGCGCACACTTGGCAACAGTTAAAACTCAAGGAGATTAAATGATTGGATCAATTTGGAGTAAATGGGATTTACACATTCACTCACCATATACTCATCAAGCTAATGAATATGGGGCCTCTACTATAGACGAGTTTGTTGACAAAATAATCTCTTCAGAACTTAGCCTAACCGGTATTACCAATTACTTTTTCTTTAAAGATAATGAATTAGATGAAATCAGAGGAAAGTTTCAAGAGAAAGGTGTTGAACATACAGTTTTAGGAAACCTCGAGTTTCGTATTGATCAACAAAATAAAGACGGTGAGTGGATTAACGTCCATTGTATATTTTCGGAAAATATTACCAGTCAGCAGATAAACAGCATTTTATCCACTCTTCCAATCTCCAATACAACTTCTGAAGGCAAGCATATCTATTGCTCCCAACAGTCTTTTACTGACTGCCAAATTAAAACATCTGAAGCGATTGTAAAATTTGATTCATTGCTAGCTCATCTAAATAACAACTTAAAGTTTGGAGTCGATTTTTTAATAGCAGCTTGCCCAAATGGTTATGGTGGCTTTAGACCTGATATGACGGAAGGGAGGTCACTAGCAGTTGCACTAGAAATAGAGAAACGGTGTCAAATTATCTTAGGCCGACCTCAAGACAGGAACTTTTTCCTTAAAGAGAATAGATATCCATCAGCTAAGCAAAAGCCGGTTTTTCATGCTTCAGATGCTCACAAGTTGGAAGATATAGGAACAATGTACTCTTGGGTTAAGGCTAAACCAACCTTTGAAGGCTTAAGGCAATCTATTATTGAGCCAGATCTGAGAGTTCAGCAAACTGACGACTTTGTCGAAAATACATATATAAAGCCTTGGTTTAAATCAGTTGAGTTAGGTGGAAAGGTATTTGCTGGAGAGGATATTAGCTTTTTTAGTCAAACTATCCCATTAAATCCAAACCTAGTCACAATAGTGGGCGGGAGAGGGACAGGTAAAAGCCTTTTTCTAGATGCGATGCATTCAAGATTCAATCATCAATCTGAGCACTCAAATGCACGAAGAGTAAGTGGAGAAAGTCTTTGCGTTGAACTAGATCAAGGTGATGGGACAATATTAAAGTTTGACTCATCGGCAAATACCTACTCCTATTTGCATGTTTCTCAAGGAGATGTTCAACACTTTAGCCAAAAGCCTGATGATCTAAGTGGTGAAATTAAAAGAATGTTAGGAATTCATCGTGCGGAATTTGATTCTGTTACCAGCTCTGAAATATCAAATAACTTGAGTAAATATCGCACGTTCGTTGAATATTGGGAAGATGTTGATTCTCAAAATCAGCGTATTAATACGCAACAATATCAACAAAGCGTTATCGATAATAATACTCAGTTAATAGGGACACTTACCAATCCACAAAATAAGCTATTAATTGAACAATATCAAAAGAATTCAAAGAGTATTAATGAAAAAAATAACTTCATTGATGAAGCAAGAGGTACCCTAGCTCTGTTGAATCGGCACGCAATAGAAATAAATCAGAAAATCATACTCTTAAATTCCAATTCTTGCTCAACCAATCTGGCACCATTAATTGATGAGTCTTTGATTAAAACTCCCATTAATCAAAATATTGATATATGCAATAAGGAAATAGAAGTACTAACTGAATCAAATAGTGAAATAGCGAGACAGTTTAGAGAACAAGGTATCAATCAAGATATATCATCCCTGTTAAGCAAAGTGACTGAATATCAAAAATCTATTGATCAGGCGTCATCAAAATTATATGAGATAAACCAAAAGACGAAGGATTATCAAGAATTTGTTAAAGAGCGTGGTGAACTTGCATTAAAGTATAAAGAGTATATAGATTTCCAAAAAGACAATATAGATCAGGCTTTTCAAAAGTTGAAGATAAAACAGCCCGGCTGGAATGATGAGCAAAATGAATTAGTTCAGGAAATTCTTTCAGACATACATATTAATGGTCGTGTCGTATTTAATGTAAATCATTTTTACAGTGGAATTGAAGAATGCCTAAATCGAGGTAAATTCAGAAACACAATTGAAAAATCTACTTTTGAACGGTTACAAGAAACATTTTGCGTAAGATCTATTGATGACTTTTTCAAGCTTCTTTCCGGCGAAAAAATCATCAACTGTGATGGAGTTCCAACAAGAATTGAGGAGTTCTTTTGGAAGCCTGAGTTCTTTAATAAAGGAGGACGATTTGAGTTGTTAAATTACCTCTACTCACCTTCAAATATTAGAAAGTACCTATATGCAAATGCAGATTTCCAGTACAAAGGTAAAACAGTCAATAAATTATCCGTAGGTCAACGGGGTACTTTCTACGTTTGTTTAAAATTAGCAACAGATCCGTTCGGCAGTCCATTTGTATTTGATCAGCCGGAGGATGACTTAGACAATGAATTTATTATGTCACAGCTGGTTCCCCTGTTTAGGAAAATTAAAAAATATCGACAAGTTATCATAGTTACTCACAATGCAAACTTGGTGGTAAATACCGACGCAGAACAAATCATTATTGCTGATAACCAAGGTGATAGCATCCGCTATACTTCAGGTTCCGTTGAAGATGGTAATGTTAAGGAAAACAAAGGTATAAGAGCAGAGGTTTGTAATATTTTGGAAGGTGGGAGTTATGCTTTCGAGAAAAGAGAGCGCAAATATGGTATTCAAGAATTAGCCTAAAAACCTACTACTCAAACACGCTCTCACTAAATAAAACAAAAAGCGCGACCCAAATAAGCCGCGCTTTTTGCTATCTATTTCACAATTAAAGTGTGTAGCTAAAGGTTAATTTAGCATTACGCTCTTCACCTGGCATTCCGCCTAAGAACATTGCTTTTGAGTAATAGGTTTTGTTAAACAAGTTATTTAGGTTTAACTGTAGTTTCCAATCATCTGTTTGGTATTGAATGGCGGCGTCGTAAACCGTGTAGCTCGGTACGTAGCCATCAGGTATACCAAACGAGGTTGAGTTTGTGCTGCGGTCATCAACATATTGTACGCCTGCGCTAATTGTCAGTGGCTCGGCTAAATCAAACCATTTAGCGTCATAGCTTAACCAGCTGCTTGCTGTTACATAAGGCACACCTTTTTGGCGAGTATCGAAAGATGATGAGTTAGGGTTTTTCTTATCGCGAGCGTCTTGATACACCGCGTTTACGTTAAGTTTCCACTGCTCGTTTAAATCGGCATTTAAATCAAGCTCAACACCTTTGGTTTGCTCTTCACCATCGTAAAAGCTTTTTGGTACTGAGGCATCAGATACACCGGCTTCGTACTCTGGGTTGGCATACTCAAGGTTGGTACGGGCACTATCAAATACCACAAGTGATGCCAGTAGTTGATCGTCAAAGGCTTTTACACGCATACCAATGTCGTTACTGACTGACTCGGCGTCATCGCGGTCTGCTTCGTTACCCGATACACTACCAAGTACGCTGTAGGCAGTACGGCCTTTAGAGTGGTTTACAAAGAACGAGATATCATCGCTAAGTTTGTAGGTTGCACCTAGGTTGTAGGTCATACCGCTGTCTGATGTATCTGCTTCTGGTGTTGGCTCGGCGGCACTAGCGCGGTAGCGCGCATCAACACCAAAGTGTTCGTAGCTTTGTTTAATACGGTTAAACGCAACACCTACACGGGTTGTGAAAGTGTCGTGAATATAGGCAACATGTTGAATACCCACACCCCAAGCTTGAACCTTTTTGTTGTAATCGCTGGTTTTTAGCGGATCGTAGTCGTAAAAGCTGCCTTCGCCCCAGTTCGGGTTACGAATATCAAAAATGTAAGGTAATTGACCTTGGTAAATAACCTCTCCATCTTTGTTTTTAATGACCTTGTCGGCATCGTAAATTGAGTATTGTTTAAAACGAATATCGCGGTCTTCGTAGTTGGCGTTTACAAGTAGTTCGTTATCGATTCCGGCAAAGCTAAAGTCATAACGTAAGTCAGCAAAGTATTGCCATGATTTCTCGTCAGCCTCTACTTGGCGGTATTCTTGGCGACGCGCTGCAAATGGGTAAAGTACGTCATCAACCACTAAAGGAGCGCGCGGGTCGGCATTGATCACGCCATTACGGTTCCAATAAACATAGTTATAAGCACCCGTTTGGCGGGCAAAGCTCGATTCGTAATTACGGTATTGTAATTGCTGATTTAAAAATAAATTATCAGTAATAAAGTAGTTATGGGTTAACTTAAAGCGCAGCTCTTCGCCTTCGTTGTCATTCGCCATTGGCGAGATGATACCGTTATGACCAAAAGTGTAAGGTGTTAGGCCATCATTTGCTGCCAGTGAGTCAGCTAATTGTTGGCGTTGCTGTTCGGTTAGTTGCAGGCCTTGTGCAGTTGCGTCGTTAATTAAATCGGCGGCGGTTACTTCACCTGCGGTTTTGCCATTCACTGAGTCGCTGTTAAAAATACGAATAGGGTGGCCAATTGAGTCAACGGCAATGGCATCTTTAATATAAGCGGCAGAAATCATGATGTCTTGTTTGTCGCTTAATACGTATTTTAACGCGCCATAAATTTCATCACGGTCGTCTTTTAAGTCGCGGTAGCCATCGCTGCGAGCGGTTTTTGCGTTAACGCGATAAGCAAGGTTGTCGGTTAATGCTGCTGTGCTATCAAAGCCTAATGAGTAGCTATCCCATTGACCAAGTTCTGCATTTACCGTGTGTTTTTCAGTAAATTGTGGTTTCTTCTCGATTAGGTTGATAACACCACCTGCGCTACCCATACCATATAAACCTGTTGCAGGGCCTTTAAGTACTTCTACAGATTCAACATTGGTCATTGAGCGTGTAGGGTTAAAGGTGTTACCTAGGCCTGCACCGCCATACATGCCATCGTAAGTATAGTTAGCGCCTAAACCGCGGATCACTAAGTTATCACCAATACCGTAGTTGTTACCGGCTTGGGTTACACCACTGATGTTACGCACTAAGTCTTGTAAGTTAGTTGCGCCTTGCGAGTTGATAAGCTCTTGATCAACAACTACAACAGGTGCAGGTGTTTCCATTAGGGTCATATTTGACTTTGTGACAAGGCCAGATTCAAGTACCACACGGTTTTGTTTGTCGTAAACGGTAATACGTTCAACTGAGTCTAAATCGTTGGCGTTTGCATTGAATGCGCTTAAGCAGGCTAGGGCTAAAATTGAATATTTATATGTCATGATTATAGGTAATTGTCGAAATTTTTCGGCAATGATAATGCGAGACATTTTCATTTCAAGTTTTATTTAACCATTATGAGTATTTTTTTAACCTAGATACATTTTTTTAACGGGTGTGTTTTTTGTTGGTAAATTTGTTTTCAAAATGGTTACATGAGGTGTGGTTGGCTTTGCAAGTGCAAAGCCAACATTGTCGCTTATTTAAAAACTTTACCGTCTTTCATTACAAATTGTACATCTTCAAGTACTGCAATGTTTTCAAGCGGGTTGCCTTTAACGGCAATAATATCGGCTAAGAAACCGCTTTTGATTTGCCCAAGTTGATTATCAGCTTTAAGTAGTTTGGCACTATTGATGGTGGCAGACTGCAATGCTTGCAGCGGTGTCATACCAAATTCAACCATACGCGAAAACTGCTTTGCGTTATCGCCATGAGGGTAAATCGCTGCATCGGTACCAAATACCATGTTTACACCTGCTTTTACTGCACGGCTAAAGCTATCGCGTTGCTTTTTAGATACTTGGCGTTCTTTATTGAGGTTTTCTTCTGCAACCCCGTTTTGTTCGCCAAAGGCAAGGGTGTACTCAGTGTTGTAAATATCCATTGAGAACCAAGTGCCGTGTTTTTTCGCAAGTTTAATGGCTTCGTCATCAACAAAGCTAACGTGCTCAACACTGTCTACACCGGCAACAATGGCCGCTTTAATACCACTGGTACCGTGCGCATGGGCTGCAACGGTTAGGCCACGTAAATGAGCTTCGTCAACAATGGCGCTCATTTCATCTTGGCTATATTGTTGAATACCGACTTTTGTGCCTTTTGAAAATACCCCGCCTGTAGCGCAAAACTTAATAGCATTAGCACCGTACTTAATGTTTTCCCGTACTTTAGCGCGCACTGCCCATGGGCCATCAGCAACACCTTCGGCGGTGTATTTCATTTCTGGTGGTAAACGGTTGTTATCACAGTGACCGCCAGTAACACCTAAAGACGGGCCAGCCGCCCAAATACGCGGGCCAATAATATCGCCTGCATTAATGCCATCGCGTACTGCAATCACGCTGTAGCCTTCTGCGCCTAAGTTACGCAGCGTTGTAAAACCTGCATACAGTGTTTTTTCGGCAAAGTGTGCCGCTTTAATTGCTTTACGCGGAATCGATTGACCAATTCGCTCACTGCGCGGCACGGTAGGATCGCTCGTTAAATGCACATGCATATCCATTAAACCCGGCAGCAAAGTCAGTTCTGGTAATTGAATGTGCTTATCGCCGTCTTTTAAGTTTGGCTGTTTATTGCTTTGTACAGCTGTAATTTGACCATTATCTATACTGATAAGTGGTGATTTAATCAATTTACCTGAATTTACATCTACCATGGCTTTTGCCGATAAGTAGGTAGTTGCGTAGGTATTTAAAGAGGTTAGGCAAGCTAGGCCTAGGCTAATAGCAAGAGCTGTCTTTTTCATTTTTATTCAAAATTGGTAAGTCGAGCCGCCACTCTAGCAATCAGCTTACAAAGTGTAAATAAACTGCGATAAGTTGCAGCGATACTTGCTAAATAGGGAACTAAACCCTCATAATTTACGCGTACTTAATATAAGGGCAGGGAAAGAATGAAAAACGTAAAACTAGCACTACTTAGTTCGGCAGTGATGTTTGCATTACTTGGTTGTAATGAATCAACGCCAAGCAACGAAAAAACAACGCAGGCAGTAAGCAAACAAGCACCAAGCGCAACGTCAGCCACAGAGCAACTTGATTTATTACTAGCAGATTACTTTGAAGCAGGTTTAAAATTTAGCCCTGTTAGCGGCACTTACATTGGCCGTAGCGAATTTAACGATCAATTTATTGCACCCATTAGTAAAGCCAACCGCGACGAGCGGCTTAATTTTGTTAAAGAATACCAAAATAAATTAGCAAATATCGACAAAGCGCAATTAAAGGGTCAGTCATTATTGAGCTACGAAATTCTAGCGCGCGATTTAGACCTTGCGATTGAAGGTGCTCAATTTCCAAGTTACTTAATGCCAATTAACCAAATGGGCGGGGCACATAATACCTTTGCTGCGTTAGGCTCTGGGCAAAGTGCACAACCTTTTAACACGGTGGAAGATTATCAAGCATTTGAAAAACGTGCTGATGGTTTCATCGCGTGGTTAGACAGTGTTGAGCAATCAATGCGTCAAGGCATGAAAGACAAAGTGGTTCTTCCTAAACCGCTTGCTGAAAAACTATTACCGCAATTTCAAACTCATATTGTAGAAAAACCAGAAGAGTCATTATTCTGGGGGCCAATTGCTCAGTTACCTGAATCTTTCAGCGACGAGCAAAAAGCACAGCTAACAAGCGCGTACACGGCGATGATCAGCGAACGTTTAGTGCCTGCGTATCAAAAAATGGCTGACTTTTTAGCGAATGAATACATTCCAAATGCCCGTGAAAGCATTGGTTACAGCGACCTACCAAATGGTAAAGCATGGTATGAGTATCAAATTAAACAGCATACAACGCTTAGCCTAAACGCCGATGAAATTCATGACATTGGTTTAAACGAAGTATCGCGCATTTTATCTGAGATGAAAAAAGTCAAAGAGACTGTTGGTTTTGAAGGCGATTTAAAAGCGTTTTTTGAACACCTTAGAACCTCAGATGAGTTTTACTACGATACGCCAGAAGAGCTAATTGCTGCGTACGAAGCAGTAAAAGAAAAGATTGATGCTAAGCTGCCGCAAATGTTCGATATTGCGCCAAAAGCGCCATACGTTGTAAAAGCAGTTGAAGATTTCCGCGCTGAATCAGCTGCGGGTGCATCTTACCAGTCGCCAGCGCCAGATGGCTCACGCCCAGGTATTTTTTATATCAATACCTTTAATCTAAAAGCACAGCCTAAGTTTTTACTTGAAACCTTGTCTATTCACGAAGCCGCGCCGGGTCACCACTTTCAAATTGCCTTGCAACAAGAAATTGAAGGACTACCGCTGTTTCGTAAATTCGGTGGCTACACGGTATTTGCAGAAGGTTGGGCATTGTATGCAGAAAGTTTAGGTAAAGAGCTTGGCTTATTTACCGACCCTTACATGTGGTACGGCCGTTTATCAGATGAGCAATTACGTGCAATGCGCTTAGTGCTTGATACTGGTTTTCATGCAAAAGGTTGGACACGTCAACAAGGTATTGATTACATGTTGGCTAACTCATCAATGGCCGAAAGCGACATTATCGCCGAAGTTGAGCGTTACATTGCATGGCCGGGCCAAGCGCTGTCGTACAAGTTAGGTCAGTTCAAAATTCAAGAACTACGTGACTACGCGAGCAAAGAGCTAGGCGATAAGTTCGACATTAAAGCTTTCCATACGCAAGTTCTGATTGATGGCGCATTACCGATGCCAATTCTTGAAGAGAAAATTAAGCGTTGGGTTAACGAGCAAAAGTAATCGCTCAAACACGCTAAACTTTGCGCGCATGCTGGCTTTACGCTAGAATGCGCGCTGTTTAGGGGCTTTGAGTAATACCATGTTAGAAGATCAATTTTGGCTTAAGCGCTCGCTTGAGCAAATGTCACAACCCGAATGGGAAGCTATTTGTGACGGCTGTGGTAAATGTTGTTTAAACACATTTATCGACAGTGAAGACGAAGATGAATTTACCGCAACGGATCAACTTCGCGAGGGTGAAGAACTAATCTTCACTAATATCGTTTGCCAATACCTAGACAACGACACCTGTGGTTGCAGCGAATATGCGAACCGCCAAACTTTGGTGCCTTCATGTGTAAAGCTCACTAAAGAAAACCTCAAAGATATCTTTTTTATGCCGCAAAGCTGTAGCTACCGTCGCCTTTACGAAGGCCGTGGCCTTGCGTCTTGGCACCCGTTACTGAACGGTGGCAGTAAAGATTTGATGCATGAGTTAGGTATTTCTGTGCGTGACAAAACAGTGAAAGACTGTGACGTAGACCTTGATGACTTTGACCTTTACGTGGCCGAATGGCCAACCAGAGACATTGATTAATGAGCGCCCTTAAAGCAAGCATTGGCCTGTTAAACCCAAAAAGCCCAACCAATGTGGGTGGCGTACTACGTGCTGCGGGTTGTTACAACGCCAAGCAGGTGTTTTTTACTGGTAGCCGCTATTTACGCGCTAATAAGTACCATACCGATACTAAAAATGTGCTTGAGCATATTCCGCTAACGCAAGTTGAAAGCCTAGAGCAAGCAAAGCCTGAAGGTGCCACAACTGTGGTGATTGAGCTTGTTGAAGGTGCAACGCCGCTGCCTGAATTTAAGCACCCTGAAAACGCATTTTATGTATTTGGCCCTGAAGATGGCTCGGTGAGTAAAGACGTGCTGAAATGGTGTGATGAAGTAGTGTATGTGCCAACCATAGGCTGTATGAACCTAGCCGCAACCTGCAATGTTGTGCTGTACGACCGACTTGCCAAACTCGGTGGTATTGAGAGTTCAAATGACACCATTTGCAATAGTCGAGACACTAACAACTCACTTAAATGGCAACAAAAAAAGAGCGCTAAATAGCGCTCTTTTTAGATTCAAACTCAAAACTACTTTTTAGTAATTTGTACGTTACTTTCAAGGCCAATGCCGTTGTCGGTAATGTCTGTGGCAAAATAAACACCGACAGGTTGGTCGCGTAGCGAATCAAGCTCAGCCATTTCTTCATCACTTAATTGACCCGTTGCAGCAATCGTATCAAGTAAAGGTAATAAGATTTTTTGTACGTCGAATGCCATGTTCACAAAGCCATTTTTAGTGACACTTTGCGACTCTAAGGTTTCGGCGATTTGTGCTGACTTATCACCCGTGAAAATCACAATATGATTGCCTTTAAGTGCCATTTTTATATCAAAGTTAAGTGGCACAGGTGATGGAATGTATTCATTGATCAGTACTGCATCACAATTGGCTGGTAGTTTTATGTTAGCAAGCGGCGGTACAAAACCTTGCGCAATTGAATACAAGCCATGGGCATCAGTTGCCGATAGGGTAACGATGGCATCAAGCTTGTCTATTTGTGGGCCGTTGTAGTCATCGATAGTAAATGCAGCGTCTTGAACGCTCACACTCATACCTTGTACGCCATTAGCAAAGCCCGACATCATAGCAAGGCCTGCGGTGCTTACTTCTTGCATTTCATTCTGTAGTGCGACAATTGGCCCACAGTTAAACTCAGCTGATTTAATTGCACCGGTTAGTGTGTTAGTTAGCGGCAGGACTTTTGCTACATCAATACCATAAGCAACACTCATCATTTGCCCGTCAAGCCCAGTGGTATGTTTTGGCACAAAACCACGCACGGCTTGTAGTGTATTTAGTAAGTCTTGATCTGTGCTTTGCAATACTGCTTTTACGTCAAAGTCAGCGTAGTCGGCGGTAATACGGGTTTTTGTTGTGCCAGATACTGTTGCAGGCCATTTAGCGGCAATGGCAGCAATATCATCTTGACACTCAGGTGTTGAAATCGCTGCTAATGCGTTTGATTGCTGGGCTTTATCAAGTAGCTCTTTGAGCATCTGGTGTAAGCGAGAGTCTTCTTTGCCTGTTACAGCATTAGCGATACGTTGATGATCAACAAAGCCAACCGAGTTGCCATCAAGCGAGAAAGTTTTAATAAGCTCAGGTAGCTTTTTAGTCTCAGCCAGTGATTGAGCCGGTTTTTCTACGCCAAGGGCAATACGTAAATCCTGATCATTAGAAAGCGCAGTGGTCAGCGTTAAGGTAGCCCAATTGTTATGAGTTGATGCAATTAGGTTGAAGTTATCTAAGCCTTCAAGCTCAATGGCAAAGCGTGTGTAGCTTACGCCTTCAAGGCTTTCGGTTGTATAAGCAATACCTGCTTCATCAGCAGATTGTTTAATGCTATTGATAATGCTGCTTTGATCAGCGACCTGAAAACGCACAATCGGCATTAAACCTTGCGCGTACATCATGCCTTTGTAGTCATCACCAAAGCCCCATATCGATTTGAAGGCATCGTAAGAGCTCAATGATTGCTGGTATTTTTCCATCAGTGATGCAAGGAATAGGGCATTCTTATCATCAACTGTTTTAAGCTCAGCAATGATGGGCGTTAAATCGCTCGTGCCTTTCATTGCATCTGGCATAAGCGCAAAGTATTTACTGTACGGAAACGGTTTAAGTTGACCATAAAAAACTGCCGTATCGGCAGGAACGTATGCAAGCTCAGGTAAATCTACATCAACACTGGCTTTATTTTGTGAGTACAACAACGCACCTGCAACAATGGCAATCGCGCCCCCAGCAAGAAGCTTATTATTCATAGGATGAATTCCTTTTTCTAAAATTAGGAGAAAACATACCATGAAAGCCGTTTTCTGACCAATGTTGCTGTTTTAAACGGATTGAATTTTTGTAACAAGTTATTCACCGCAAAGCACAGTTTAAACTTTTAACCTATGTCATATTTTAATAATACAAATAACAACATGGAGTAGATGTTTTGCAGGTAACTCAATTATTTAAAAGCGTGTCAGCCGTTGCTATGACCGCCATTCTAGCTGGCTGTAGTGTTAAACCTTTGCCACTTGATCCAAGCGTTGGTGATACTGGTCAGCCATTATCGGCAGTTGCACTAAAGAGCGATGTGCAATTTTACGACTTATCACTTGAAGTGTTTCCTGATGATAAACGCATTAAAGGGGTGTCGAAAACGCAGTTTAAAATGCTATCTGCAAGCCAATTTGTTGAACTAAAACTTGATAGCCGATTTTTAATCACTGCAATTACCTCAGACGATAAAACACTTAACTATACCCGCAATTCAGGTGTGCTAAACATTGATTTAGGTAAGCAATACCCTGCGGGCAGCACAGTAAGTGTTGCTGTGGCCTATGAGGGCAACCCCCATATTGCTAAAAACGCGCCTTGGGATGGCGGTTTTGTATTTGCTGAAACAGAAAGCGGCGAGCCGTGGATAGCTACCGCAGTGCAGGGCGAAGGTTGTGATTTATTCTGGCCTTGTAAAGATCATTTTGCTGACAAAGCTGATAGCATGCGCATAAGGCTCACAGTACCAAATGGTTTAAGTGCGGTAACCAACGGGGTATTGCAAAGCGTAAAACCAGTCGGAGCAAACAAACAACAATTTGATTGGCTGCTATCTGTGCCTGCAAGCGACTATAACATTGCCCTGAACATAGGCCCGTATCAACTTATTGAGCGTAGTTATACTAGTATTAATGGCACTGAGGTTCCGATTGAATTTTGGGCACTTGCTAAACACACACAGCAAGCGTCGATGCTAATAGAGCAGGATTTGCGTTCTCAAGTCGCGTTTTTTGAGCGCTTTTTAGGGCCTTACCCATGGGGGAATGACAAACTGGGCTTTGTTGAAACACCGCATTTAGGTATGGAACATCAAACGATCAATGCTTATGGTAAAAAATATAAGCGTGATGCTGGCGGTTATGATTGGTTATTACAGCATGAGTTAGCTCATGAGTGGTTTGGTAATTTAATGACCCATGAAAAACTCAACGATGCATGGCTACACGAAGGCTTTGGCAGTTACATGCAGCCAAGTTATAGCTTGTATAAATTCGGTGAAGCGGCCTATAACCACAGCATGTATAAGTCGTATTTAGGGCTTAAAAACTGTAAAGCCATTGTTCTTGATGGCGATATAACCTCAGATCAAGCATTCAACCCAGATATTTATGGCAAAGGCAGTTGGACTTTACATACCTTACGCTGGTTAATTGGTGATGAGTTATTTTGGCAAGCCACCCGTGAGCTGCTTTATGGGGTGAACGACACCAAGCAATTGGCTTATCCAATTTCACCGCGATATCGAAATACCGATGAGTTTATTGCTATTGTTAACCGCTTAACGGCGAAAGATTATAGCTGGCTGTTTGATGTGTATTTAAAGCAGGCTCAATTACCGGAACTTGATGTTATTCAATCAGCTAACAGCTTGACGCTGAAATGGAACAAAGACTCTTTGCAAGGTAAGCCATTTCCTATGCCAGTTCCGGTGCAAATAAACGGCTCGTTGCAAACTTATTCTGTTGAAAATGGCGAGATTAGCATTGCTTTAAAAGCGGGGGATCATGTGGTGATCGATCCAAACATGAAGGTATTTAGGTATTTACCAATTATCGATAAATGTAAAACTGAGCAATAGCGAAGAAGCCCGGCATAAACTACTTTATACCGGGCTTATTACTCAACCTAAACAAAGTTCTAGGCTAAATCGGCTGCGCTAGGTAAAGACGCAAATGCACCATAGCGGCTTACTGCAAAAGCGCCAGCTTTAGCTGCATAAGCAATGGTTTGTTCGATATTCTCTGGCGTTTGGCAAAACGCTTTAAAGCTTTGTTTGTTTTCACAGTGCTGACCAATCTTTGACAGCATGCCGCCAATAAACGCATCACCTGCGGCGGTGGTATCAACCACTTTTGTCGCTGGTGGGCTAACTTGACCTTTAAAGTCTGCGTGATAAAAGCTGATTGCTTCGCCGCCATTGGTAACTAGCAAACAGGTTACACCGGCCTTTAAAATGGCATCAATAGTATGCTCAAGTGGCATTTCTTGATGGCTTTTTTGATTTAAAAACTCAAGCTCTTCAAATGAGAGTTTAACGATATCTGCCAGAGAAATAACATGCCACATTCTATCAAGCGTATGGCGCATACTTGGCCACAGGTTTTCGCGCAGATTCATATCAAAGCTACAGATTGCACCAGCTTTTTTCGCCTGCGTTAAACCATAAATTGTTGTTTGATAGATATTGTGCTCAGTCAAACTGTTGCTGCATACATGCATGATGGCGTGATTTGCAAACATTGCATGCTCAAAGTCGTCCACTCGATACAGTAAATCGGCAGCTGGTGGGCGATAAAAACTAAACGAGCGTTCGCCATTTTCATCGAGTGATACAAACGCCAATGCTGTTTTAGCCGCATCGGTGAATGTACAGTAATCAGTGTTTACCGCATGCTGCTCAAGCTCTTGTTTAATAAAGTGACCGAACATATCATCGCCTAGCATACCGCAAAAGCTGGTGTTTAGGCCTAGTTTTGCTGCTGCAACAGCCACATTGGCTGGTGCGCCACCTGCGTATTTGGTAAATGACTCTGGTTGTTTACCATCTGATAAAAAGTCGATTAATGCTTCGCCAAAACACACTAAACTCATTATGCATTCCTCAAGGTTAAGGTTCTTAATACTTCGTAGCAGGCACCCATAGTATGGTAGTCGGTTTTGCCTGCTGGCGATTTTTCGTCACTGTAGGGTTGGTTTTGTGCTGATAAAATGCGATACCACGCACCATATTGGTGATCTACCATATGTTGCCAACTGTACTGCCAAATTTTTTCGTACCATTGCCAATAGCTTTCGTCATTTGTAGCATCAGCGAGTAGGGCTGCTGCGGCTAATGATTCGGCCTGCACCCAAAAGTATTTATCGCTATCACAAATTTGTTTATCTGGTGCAAAGCCATAGAAAATGCCCCCATGTTGCTGATCCCACGCGATGCTTAGTGTTTCATCAAACAGGCTTTTAGCGCGCGTTACCAGCCAAGGTTCATCAATATGGCGGTTTAAAATAAGTAACAGTTTTGTCCACTCAGTTTGATGACCTGGTTGAAATCCCCAAGGTCTAAATAAATGCTGCGGGTCATCTTTGTTGTAATCTAAATCGAGTTGCCAATTTTTAGAATAGTGTTCCCAGACAAACTGTTGGCTCTGTGCAGCCAGTTTTACTGTGAAAGTTTCGGCAAGTTGTTTAGCACGTTTTAAATAACGGGTCTCGTTGGTTGCTTCAAAACACATCAGTAAGGCTTCGCATAAATGCATATTGGCATTTTGGCCGCGATAGTCATCTGCACAGCTAAAATCGGCATTTTGCTCATCTAAATAGGCATTATGCAGGGGTTCAAAGTAGTGCTGCTCTAATAAATCCCAAACTTGCGAAAGGGTATTTTTGCAGTCGTTTACCCCTGCTTTTAAGGCTACTGCGTTTGCAAGCATAACAAAGGCAAGCCCGTAGCAATGATTGGTGTCGTCTAACACGGTTACTTTGCCGTTATCATCTTGCTCAATAAGCCAAGCATAACCACCAGATGCTTGTTTATGCGCATGTTCAAGGTGAGCTAAACCATGTTTAGTGAGGCTTAAATATTCTGGCTCTTTAAACTCTATGTACGCCATTGCATAGTTAAAAACAAAGCGGGTGCTCGAGACTAAATGGCGAGTGTGTTTATCGTAGATCGCGCCATTATTTTTAAAGAACTGATAAAAGCCAGCTAAGCCATGGGCTGAATGATCAACACAATGGGGGTGATAAAAAGCAAGGGTATCTTGAATATGCTGCTTAAGAAAATCAGGGCTTTTAAAGTTAACTGTGGCCATGCGTTATTAATAAATCTGTGTACATCTTGCAACTATAGCAGGAAATAAAATAATTGGAACGTTCCTAGTAAATCTTTGTGCTATTTTTACTTCAATGTGTAGAATCAAAGGTAACTTGTTAACGGAGTGAAAACCACGTGAGTGAAATAAATACAAACCAATCGTTTGTCGCCGATGGTTCGCAGCAAAATAAAAACTACCTGCTACCACTGACAGCAATGACAACCCTGTTCTTTTTATGGGGTTTTATTACAGTTTTAAATGACGTGTTGATCCCGCGCTTAAAAGGGGTATTCGATTTAACCTACACAGAAGCAATGCTGGTTCAGTTTTGTTTCTTTGGTGCTTACTTTATTGTGTCGCTACCAGCGGGTATGTTGGTTAAAAAAATGGGCTACAAAAATGGTGTACTAACTGGCTTAGTCGTAGCATCAATTGGCTGTATGTTATTTTACCCAGCGGTTGTAGTACATGAGTACTGGTTATTTTTAGGTGCGTTATTTGTATTAGCGGCAGGTATTACCGTATTACAGGTATCTGCTAACCCGTACGTTGTGGCGTTAGGTCCTGAAAAAACGGCGTCGTCACGTTTAAATTTAGCTCAAGCACTTAACTCACTCGGTACCACAGTTGGTCCATATGTGGGTGGTATTTTATTCTTTGGTACAGCAGGCACGTTAGCTGCAAACGCGGCCACCGCTGAATCTGTCAAAGTGCCTTACCTCATGCTTGCAGCTGCACTACTGACCATTGCTGTAGTATTTGCCTTCTTTAAATTACCCGTAATTGCAGAGCACACAGAAGAGCAAGACTGCAAAGCGAAAGGCCACAGCCTAGCTGAAGCACCTCATTTAATGATGGGTGTTGTAGGTATCTTCTGTTACGTCGGTGCTGAGGTTTCAATTGGTAGCTTCTTAGTAAACTACTTTGGCGAAGCGCACATTGCTGGCCTTGAAGAGCATGCGGCGGCAAGTCTAATTGCTTATTATTGGGGCGGTGCAATGGTGGGTCGTTTCATTGGCTCTGCAGCATTGCAAAATATTGCGCCTTCAAAAGCGTTATTCTTTAATGCCATGATGGTTATTGTATTGCTGTTAGTGACTATATTCACTGAAGGTGATGTGGCGCTTTATTCAGTACTTGCGATTGGTTTATTCAATTCAATCATGTTCCCGACTATTTTCTCTGTTGCTATTGAAGGCCTAGGTTCACTCACAAGTAAAGGTTCGGGTTGGTTATGTTTAGCAATCGTTGGTGGCGCCTTAGTACCATTAGTACAAGGTGTGGTAGCTGATACAGTAAACATTCAACAAAGCTTCTTTGTACCTGTGATTTGTTATGCATTTATCGCTTGGTATGGCTTAAACGTTGTACGTTTAGCAGATAGCTGGAAAAAACGCATCAGCTAAAAATAACTATTAATAAAAACCCCGCACAGAGTTGCGGGGTTTTTTTGTGCCATTTTTTGCTTTAGCCAACAAAATTAGATGACAGAATGATTTAATGAATACGTATTCAGGGGTGATTAAAGCGGTAATTTATAGGAACGTTCCAAAGGGTGTTTTGCTGCTTTTTATTAATGTGGCTTTAGAAGTTGAATGTGCTGCCGCTAATAAAGTAATTGATTTATAAAGAAAGCGTACTTTAATTATAAGTAACGATTTCCTAGTTTTAGCTTAATTTTATAAGACAAATGGCTTTAAATTTGTTAAATATAAAAGTGCTAACAACGAAAAAAATAACAAATAGGTTTGTCATGCAAAGCTCCAAAAGCACTTTGAAATTTACCACCAAGGTAACTGCGGCTGCATCACTGGTTTTAGTGATTGTGCTCGGATTATTTACCGTCAATAACTTCGTCTCTATGCGCAGTCAAACGCAGGAGCAGCTTTCGCTTGTTCTGCAAGAGATTTCTCAATCAGTATCGCAAAATATAGCTAACTGGTTAAACGCTAAATTAGCGATTGTTTCGTCTGTCGCAGACACCTATCAGCTAGGTGATAGTAAAGAGTTAACGCTTAAACAACTAAACACAGCCGACAAAGCAGGTGATTTTAAAAATACTTATATTGGTATCACAGATGGCACTTTTGTATTAAACGACCAATCTGTTGTTTTACCACCCGATTACGATGCTACCAAACGTCCATGGTACAAACTTGTTGAAAATAAAAGCAGTACTGCGTTTACAGCCCCTTATATTGATGTAACTACCAATGAACTAACTATTTCTGCTGTAGCGCCAATGCAAGCAAACGGTGTGTTTAGTGGTGTTGCGGGTGCCGACATCGACATGAAAACGATTACCAAAATCGTCAACGAAATTGACTTTTTAGGGTTTGGTTATGGCTTTTTACTTGATAGCGAAGGGCATATTTTAAGCCACCCAGAAACGAAGTTTATCGATAAAAACATGCGTGACTTATTTGGCAAAGACTTATCGCTTCAATCTGAGTTTGTTGAAGTTCAAATTGATGACTCAGACAAATTAGTATCGTTTACCAAGGTTAAAGGTATTCAAAACGTTGATTGGTATTTAGGTGTAGTTATTAACGAAGAAATAGCTTATTCATCGGTTGCCTCATTTAGAAATATGGCAGCTATTTATATGCTGTTAGGTATTGTCGCGATTGTACTGATGATGCAGTTTTTACTTCGCTACTTAATGCGCCCAATGCAGCGCTTGAACGATGCAATTAAGGATATTGCACAAGGCGAGGGGGATTTAACCCGTCGTCTTGAAGTTGAAAATAATGACGAGTTTGGTGAGTTGAGCCATTACTTTAATGCGTTCATCGAGAAGATTCATACATCAATCGAGCAAGTTAAAAATACCACCGTTGAGCTTGAGCGCTTAGTTGAGAGTTTAGTTAATCAAACGCAAGGCACGCTCGACATGTATGCTGACCAAACAAAGCGTACAGATAACGTAGCAACTGCAATCAATGAACTGACATCGAGTGCGGTAGAAATCTCAAATAGTGCAAGTAATGCGTCAACCTTAGCAACCAGTGCTAACAGCCAATCATTACAAAGCCAATCTGCATTAGCTGATAATTTAACGGCAATTAATGCCTTGTCTCGTAATATGGAGCAGGCGCAAAAAACCATTAATAGTTTAGATGCACACACCGTAAGCATCGGCCAAGTGCTTGAAGTGATCAAAGGGGTTAGTGAGCAAACTAATTTACTATCCCTTAATGCCGCAATTGAAGCTGCCCGTGCGGGTGAAGCGGGTCGAGGCTTTGCGGTTGTCGCCGACGAAGTACGCCAACTTGCGCATCGTACACAGCAATCAACGCAAGAAATCGAAGACACAATTTCTCAGTTACAACAAGGCTCTGCGTCTGCGGTTGAAGTAATGACTGCAAGTATTCGTGATAGCGAAAAGAGTGTTGAACAAGCACATGTAGCAGGCGATAAAATGGCAGAGGTAACTCGTGCCATTGAGTCAATTGATGAGGTGAACCACAGTGTTGCAAATGCCACGACTGAGCAAAACCAAGTCATTCAAAGTTTAGACAGTGACATACACTCAATTAGCGAGCTTTCTAATCAAGGCCAGAGCAATCTGAATAACACCTTAAACGAGTGTACAAAATTAAAAGCACAGTTTTATGAGCTCGAAAAATTAGTGCTCAAATTTAAAGTTTAGTTGTTAAGAGACTGCAATTTTGGATCAAAACTGGCTTAATGCCATTACTTTAAACAGTGTCGACACGGCGGATAAACAGCGCCGTGCCTTCACCTTATTTACCATGGCTTTTTTTGCCATTGTTTTAATTACTTCGTTGGTGTTATCTAACTATCAAATTTACGCTTTACCATTAACTATTATGTTGGTTGTGAGTGATGTAACCATCGTGCTGTGCATGCTGTATTACTTTCGCACAGGTGCTCTGGTGCCTGTTAGCTGCATTATTTTATCTATTATCTTATTGCTTTGTCTGGCCTTAGTGTACACCGGCGGTAAAGAGAATACCGCTTTATATTGGCTAATGTTTTACCCTATTGTGGCTTATGTCACCTTAGGGTTAAAAGTGGGCAGTGTGTTGGTTGGGATTATGTATGCTAGTGCAGTTGCACTGCTGTTTAGCCCTAATTTTGGTCAAGCACACTATGGGCAAGTTGAAACTTCACGCTTTTTAGCGTCCTTTAGTTTAGTAATTTTGTTCGCTGCGATTAGCGAATACTTTAGACAAAAAAGCCATCAAAAAATTGCTGGTATTACCTTAATAGAAAAACGCGATGCATTGACTGACCCACTAACAGGCCTTGCCAATCGTCGTTACATTTATGAACATATTCAACCCCGCCTTGAAGCTGAAGCGGCAAACTACTTACCTATGTCGGTATTATTAATTGATTTAGATAATTTTAAGTCACTCAACGATAGTTATGGCCATGATTTTGGTGATCAAGTACTTATTGCATTTACTTCTATGTTGCACGATAAACTGCGAGGAACCGATATAAAAGCACGCTATGGCGGCGAAGAGTTTATTATTTTGCTACCTAAAACAGGGCTAACAATTGCACACTCTGTAGCTGAAAAGTTGCGCGCTTTTGTTGCTCAAAAACAGATCCCCTATGATGTTGGGCAATCTATATCTATAACTTGCAGTATTGGTATTGCCAGCCTCGAAAGGGGAAGCCAATTTAGTAAAGCAATTAAGCATGCTGATGAAAACTTGTATAAGGCCAAAGCAAAAGGGCGCAATCTAGTTGTGTCAGGTTTAAGTGAGGTTAATTAAATGGCAAAGCTAATTTATGTTTATGACCCAATGTGTAGTTGGTGCTGGGGCTTCAGAGAAACTTGGTTAAAGCTTCAAGCAGCCATTGGCGACAAACTTGCTATTGAATATAAAGTGGGTGGCCTTGCGCCTGATTCAGATGAGCCAATGCGAAAAGAAATGCAGCAGTTTTTACAGCAAACATGGCAGCGCATTGAGCAGCAACTTGGCACACCATTTAATCATGAGTTTTGGCATACCGCTCAACCACGCCGTTCTACTTATCCAGCATGTCGTGCAGTGCTTGTTGCAAGGCAGTACAATAAAGAGCACGAGATGCTCTATGCCATTCAAAAAGCCTACTACCTAGATGCACAAAATCCATCTGACATCAGCACCCTTGCAAGCCTTGCTGAGCAAATAGGGTTAGATAAAAATGCATTTATTCACGAAATAGAAAGTGAAAAAATAAATTCATTACTTATGGACGAAATAAACCAAGCCAGAAGCTTACCTATTCAAGGCTTTCCGTCTTTAGTTCTTGAAAATAAAGGGCTCTATGCTGCTGTCCCTGTTAATTATCAAGACTGGCAAAGTACTTATCAGCAAATCCTATCCCATATTTAGTTCCCGAAACCCTGCAACTTTTGCCTTATCTTTGCGCAATATAAACTAATTGTTACAGCTGTCATATTTTTGTATTTTTTGCGCAACATGCTTGTCATTTTTCATCGTTATCCTTTCGCATAATAAAACAACCCAACTAGCAAATTAAGCTAACTTAACGAGTAAAGGTGTATGCGATGAAAGGCGTTAAACCACTGATTTTAGCAGGTATTGTAGCGGCATCTGCAGCAGTACATGCAAACGATCTAGATAAAGTAATTGATAAAAGCAGCGAGATAAACAAATCTGCAGCGCAATCACAAACTAAAATCGACAAGATTGCAGATTCAATGCAAGGTCGTTTACAACAATTCAAAGCCCTTAATAAAGAAATTGACGGCTTAACTGTTTATAACGCGCAACTTACTAAGCAATTAAACAACCAAATTGCAGAAATGGACGCGTTAAACGAGTCAATGGATCAGGTATCAGTTATTGAGCGTCAAATTACGCCGTTAATGATGCGTATGATCACAGGTCTTGAGCAATTCGTTGCACTAGACGTGCCTTTCTTAACTGAAGAACGTAGCAAGCGTATTGCATCATTAAAAGAAATGATGGACCGCGCAGACATCACTTCAAGTGAAAAATTCCGCCGCTTACTTGAAGCTTACCAAGTAGAAGTTGATTACGGTCGCACTATCGAAGCGTACACATCATTACTGAATGTAGATGGCCAAGAGCGCGAAGTGGATTTCTTACGCATCGGTCGTTTAGAACTTATTTATTTAACACGCGACGGCAAAAAAGCAGGTAGCTGGGATACACAAACAAAATCGTTTGTTGAATTACCAGATTCTGCAATCAGCCAAATCAACAAAGGTTTACGCATTGCACGCAAGCAACTTGCCCCAGATATGTTAACACTGCCAGTCCACGCTGCTGAATAAGAGGTTTGAGATGAAATTATTAACGAAAATGACAAAAATGGCCGTGTTTGCAGCTGGCCTTGGTTTTGCCGGTAGCAGCCTAGCAGCTGAGCCAATGGATTTAGACTCATTACTAAAAACATTAGAGCAAGGTAAAGCACAGCAAAGCGCTGAAAATAAACAACGTGAACAAGAGTTCATGGCGCGTCAAAACGAACAAGTACAAATGCTCAAAGATACACAAGCAAAACGTACTGCAATGCTTAACGAGTCGGAGCGTTTAGAAACTCAGTTTGAAGAAAACGAAGTAAAGCTAGCTAACTTAACAGACACGCTTTCAAACCGCATGGGTTCACTTAAAGAGCTATTCGGTGTGTTACAACAAGTAGCGGGTGATTCAAGCAATAAATTCATGACGTCAGTTGTTTCTGCAGAGCTTCCTGGTCGTAGTAACTTCATGGATGAGCTGGCACAAAAAATGGGTTCAACGTCAAAGCTTGCTTCTATCGATGATATCGAAAAAGTATGGTTTGAATTACAACGCGAAATGACTGAGCAAGGTAAAGTATCTCGCTTTACAACAGATGTTATCGTCGAAGGTGGCAGCAAAGCACAAAAAGAAGTGGTGCGAGTTGGTGCATTTAACTTAATCGCTGATGGTAAATACCTAGAGTACACACCAGCTACAAATACAATCAGCCAGCTTACGCGTCAGCCTAGCAGCCGTTACACAGCAACTGCAGCTGATTTACAACAAGCAAACTCAGGTGTTGTACCGTTTGCACTTGACCCAACTGGCGGTTCAATCTTAGGTCTTTTAGTACAAGCACCAGATACTGAAGAGCAAGTTCACCAAGGTGGTACGGTTGGTTACATCATCTTAGGTGTTGGCTTAATCGCTTTACTAATCGCACTTGAGCGTTTTGTATCTCTAATGATTATGGGTAGCAAAATCCGTCGTCAACTTAAAGACACAGTGGCACGTGATGACAACCCTCTTGGTCGCGTAATGAAAGTGAAAGATCAGTACCCAGATGTAGCGTACGACACGCTTGAGCTTAAATTAAGCGAAGCAATCATTCGTGAAATGCCAAAAATTACTCGTAACCTGACGCTAATTAAGATTATCTCTGTGGTAGCACCACTACTTGGTCTACTAGGTACGGTAACCGGTATGATTAACACCTTCCAAGCAATTACCTTGTTTGGTACAGGTGACCCTAAACTAATGGCGGGTGGTATTTCTCAGGCACTTGTAACAACGGTACTTGGTCTGGTTGTGGCTATCCCTACAGTATTCTTATACACACTTCTTAACACGCGCTCTAAAAACATGCTGTTGATTTTACAAGAGCAAAGCGCAGGTATCATCGCAGAGCGAAGCGAGAAAGGAGCATAAATCATGGTGCTATTGATTGATGCAATCAATGCTCTACGTGATTTCCTCGACACAGGTGGCCAAGTTCTCTTGGTCATCGGGGTCCTCATCTTCGCGATGTGGTTATTGATACTTGAGCGTTTTATGTATTTTTTTGGTGGCTTTAAACGCTACAAGAAAGACGTAAAAAGCACTTGGAGCAATAGAGCAGAGCGTAACAGCTGGAACGCAGAGCAAATTCGCCAAGCGATGATTTCACGCGCTGGCATGCAACTAAATAACAACCTTGCGCTAATCAACGTAATGGTTGCGTTATGTCCACTTTTAGGTCTGTTAGGTACCGTAACCGGCATGATCGAAGTATTTGATGTAATGGCAATCACAGGCACAGGTAGTGCACGTTCGATGGCATCAGGGGTGTCTAAAGCCACTATCCCAACAATGGCCGGTATGGTGGGTGCACTTTCAGGGGTTTTCGCCTCAACTTTCTTACAACGTCGTGCAAAACGCGAAGTGCAATTACTTGAAGACAACATGGTCTTAGACCACTAAACGAATTTTAGGGTGATGTGAGCATCACCCACTAGGAGACTAATAATGAGAGCGCCACTAGGTAACTTATTTCAAGAAGACGACGCAGAAGAAATCAACATGACACCAATGCTAGACGTTGTTTTCATCATGCTTATCTTCTTTATCGTAACTGCATCATTCGTAAAAGAAGCCGGTATTGATGTAAACCGCCCTGAAGCAGCAACAGCAGTGAAAAAAGAGCGTGCCAACATCTTAGTTGCTATTTCTGACAAAGGTGAAATTTGGATCAACAAACGCCAAGTAGATGTTCGTGCAGTTCAAGCAAATATCGAGCGCTTAAAAGCTGAAAACCCACAAGGTAGCGTGGTTATTCAAGCTGATAAGAAAGCCACAACCGATATACTTATTAAAGTAATGGATGCATCGCGTGCTGCAGGCGCATTTGATGTGTCGATTGCTGCGCAAGAAGCATCATAAGGAATGTGAGCGATGCGTTATATAGTTGCATTAATCATCGCTGGTATTGTGACTGTTATGCTGTTTTTAGGCATGCAGGCACTGATCACCGGTGGTGAAGGGGCCATGTCTGAGCCCGTAAAAGGAAACGTACTTGATTTTGTTCGTCTGAAAAAAGAAGAGACAGTGCAAAAGAAAGAACGTAAACCGCAAAAGCCACCAACGCCAAAAGAGCCACCTCCGCCAATGGAATCACCGCAAATGCAAAACAGTGATCCTAACGCGAGTAATGCCAACTTTGACTTTGGTGCCAGTGTTGAAGCCGACGTTAACTTAGCTGGTGGCTTAGCCCTTGAATCAAGCGATGGTGAATACCTACCGATTGTAAAAGTAGCGCCTGTTTACCCGCGCCGAGCTTTATCGCGTGGTATCGAAGGCTATGTGATTGTTGAGTTTACAGTAACCAAGCAAGGCACAGTTCGTGACCCGAAAGTGATTAAAGCTGAACCAGAATCACTGTTTGACCGCGCTGCGATGGATGCAGCACTTAAATTTAAATATAAACCGCGCGTTGTTAACGGTGAAGCTGTTGAAGTAGCGGGCGTACAGAACAAAATTTCTTTCCAAATTAACGGTTAGAAAAGAGGAATGCGATTATGAAACCTTTAAAAGTTGCCGTGATTTGCGCGGCTGCTTTCACAAGCAGCCTTGTAGTCCCAAGCGTTGTTAGCATGTTACCAGGTGTGACACTGGCAACAGCTTACGCTGAGGAGCAAAAAACTAAACGAGTACCTGCACTGCGTGAAAAAGTGTATAGCCAATTAGCACGAGCACAAAAGCTGGCTGATGATGGTGATGCAAAAGCAGGGCTAGAAGCACTTGATAGTATTCAAGAGCGCTCTTCAAGCATGAACTCGTATGAAATTGCCATGATGCATAATTTCTACGGTTTTATTTACTACAACGAAAACGACTTAGATAAAGCAATTGCCTCGTTTGAAAAAGTAGTAAACGAAGATGCGATTCCAGAAACATTACGTGTAAGCACCACCTTTAGCTTAGCGCAACTTGCCATGGCTAATAGCGATTACGAAAAGGTAATCAAATATTTAGCACAGTGGGATGTGATTAACGACAAGCCGAAAACAGATGCTTATTACGTATTAAAATCTCAAGCGTATTATCAGCTTAAAGATTACCAAAAAGGCATTGAGAACATTAACCTTGCTATCGCTGAAGCCGACAGCAAAGGTGAAATGCCAAAAGAAAACTGGTTAATCTTACAGCGTGCTATGTATTACTCACTTAATCAGTCTGACAAGGTGGTCGAGGTACTTGAGCGTTTAGTTAAGCTTTACAACAAGCCAGAGTACTGGGTTCAGTTAGGTGGCATGTACGGTGAAACGGGCGCAGAGAAAAAACAATTAGCGATTTTAGAAGCGGCATATCAACAAGGTTTCATGAAATCTAAATCAGATTTACGTCAATTATCGCAAGTTTATTTATACAACGGCCTGGCTTTTAAAGCGGCGAACGTGATGAGTAAAGCTATGCAAGACGGTGTCGCTGAAAAATCAGCGAAAAACTATGCCTTTGTTGCAGAAGCAATGGTACAAGCAAAAGAGGGTGAAAAGTCACTTGCTTATTTTGCAAAAGCCGCTGATTTAGTGTCGCATGGTCAGTACGAACAACGTATTGCAGAGGTAAGCATTAACCTTGAAAAATATGAAGAAGCAGCGGATGCAGCACGTAAAGCCCTAGATAAAGGCGGCTTAGAGTTTGAATCAAATGTGTATGTTGCCTTAGGTATGGCGCAGTACAATTTACAAAACTTTGATGCCTCGATTTTAGCGTTTGAGCAAGCGGAAAAACACAAAAAGTCGCAGCGTTTAGCTGAGCAATGGATCAAGTATGTGAAGCGTGAAAAAGTGCACGCCGAAACATTACGTACCGCTTTACTCTAAATCGTATTCAACAGGTAAGCGTACAAAAGAACTAATTTATAATCGCAACACCAAAGCTGCCTTCGGGCGGCTTTTTTCCGTTCCTAAAATTTACTAACTTACTCTTTTTTAAATAATTAATATTGTCATTTTATGTTTATTAAAGTGTAACTAGTTTGTCATACAGCTCCCGTAAGGTAGTCGCAGTTTAAAACTCAAGTGACCCAAAAGCATTAAGTTTTAGTGCTTTTTCGGTGACTTGAGTTTATGCGCTAACACAATAATTAAATATCTATCTTAACGGAGTGAACAATGAAATTATCTGGCTTATTCAAGGTTAGTCTTGTAGCTACAGCAATCTCTTTAGCAGGTTGTGGCGGTGGTGACATCAACATCAACGTGGACGAAACAGTTGAGCAACCAACTACACCTACTAACCCAACTACACCACCAACAACTGAAGAGTTACCAGGTGTATACAGCCAAAGCCTTTCGAATGAAGTATCTGCTGCATTAGGTCGTGATGTAACAGTTCAAGTTCTTTCAGGCGTAATTACAGAAGATACAACATTATCAACAGACGCATTCTGGGCACTTGATGGTGCAGTATTTGTTGGTAACGATAAAGCAGACAGTGCAACATTAACAATTGAAGCAGGTGCGGTAGTATTCGGTAACAGCGGCTCTGATTACCTAGTTGTTAGCCGTGACTCTAAAATTGAAGCTACAGGTACTAAAAACGACCCTATCATCTTTACTTCTAAGCAAGATGTAGTGGGTGATGAAACATCTGCAGGCCAATGGGGCGGTATGGTGCTTCTTGGTAATGGTATTTCTAATAAGTGTCCTGCTGAAGGCGATTGTGCTCTTCAAGTTGAAGGTGTTGAATCAGGTGCTGTATTTGGCGGTACGGATAACACAGATAATTCAGGTACATTAAAATATGTTGTTGTTAAAAACGCTGGTTATGAAATTGCACCAGACAACGAACTAAATGGTATTACGTTTGGTGCTGTAGGTTCTGGTACAACAGTTGAATACTTACAAGTTCACAATAATTCAGATGATGGTGTTGAATTCTTCGGTGGTGCAGTAAACCTTAAGCACGTTGTATTAACAAGCATCGACGACGATAGCATCGACTGGGACAATGGTTACCAAGGTAAAATGCAATTCGTTTATGTTGAACAAGATCCTGATTCAACAGATGCAAACCGTGGTATTGAAGCAGATAACGACGGTAGCACACCTTCTAAAGAACCAAAATCATTACCAATCATCTCTAACTTAACAATCATCGGTAACAACTTTGATGGTGAAGATGATGCTGAAGGTATCTACCTTCGTGAAGGTACAGGTTTACACCTTTATAACTCAGTGATCACTGGCTCTGATGAAATGGGTGAGTGTTTAGAGATTGAAGGTGCAGAAGACGGTGCTAGCGAAACAGTAAATAACGCTAACGATGGCACTATCTTAATGCAAAACACGTTTATGTCGTGTACTAATGGCGAAAACTTCAAAAATCCAGTTGATGGTAGCGGCAACACGTTACTTGAGCTTGAAACATGGTTTACAGCACAATCTGGTAACGTAATCAATGACAAGCCAATGCTTGGTGCAAACGGTCAACCAATTGCAGGTTCTCCATTACTAGGTGCTGGCCAAGATGTAGCAAATACTGTTGATGCGTTCTTCGATACAGTTGACTTTGTTGGTGCATTAAATGACTCAGATGACTGGCGTGAAGGTTGGGCATTTGGTTACGGTGGCGGTGAAGTCACGGCACCACCAGCTGTAGCAGGTTGTCCATCAGGTACAACGTCAATTTCTCCAGTTGATGGCAGCACAACAACATGTGAAGTGTCTGGTCGCATTACTGCAGATTTAACACTTACTGCGGGTAACTACTACGCATTAAGCGGTGCAGTATTTGTAGGTGATGATAATGCAGATTCAGCTACTTTAACAATCGAGCCTGGCGTAACAGTATATGGCCGTACAGGTGATGATTACTTAGTAATTAGCCGTGGTTCAAAAATTAATGCTAACGGTACTAAAGATGAGCCAATCTCGTTCACTTCAAGCCAAGATGTTATGGGCGGCACTACAGCAGCGGGCCAATGGGGTGGTTTAGTTCTTCTTGGTAATGCACCATCGAACAAGTGTCCAGCAGAAGGCGATTGTGCACTTCAAGTTGAAGGTGTGGAGTCAGGTGCCGTGTTCGGTGGTACTGATACAACGGACAACTCAGGTACGCTGCGTTATGTTCGTGTGATGAATGGTGGTTACGAAATCGCACCAGATAACGAATTAAACGGTATTACGTTCGGTGGTGTTGGTTCTGGTACTACTGTTGAGTATGTGCAAGTTCACCAAAACGCGGATGACGGTGTTGAATTCTTCGGTGGTAACGTACAAGCGAAGTACTTAGTACTAACAAGCATTCAAGATGACAGCATCGACTGGGACAATGGTTTCCAAGGTAAAATGCAGCATATTCTTGTTAAGCAAGCAGCTGATAACTCAGATGCAAACCGTGGTATTGAAGCAGACAACGATGGTACTACACCGTCTAAAACGCCTAAGTCAAACCCAACAATTGCTAACTTAACAATCATTGGTAATACCTTTGACGGTGAAGATGACTCAGAAGGTATGTACTTCCGTGAAGGTACGGGTGCACAAATCTATAACACAATCGTAACGGGCCCTGAAGGCATGGGCGAATGTCTTGAGATTGAAGGTGCAGCTTCTGGTGAAAGTGAAACAGTGAACAATGCTCAAGATGGCACCTTAATGATTAAATCATCAGTGATTGCATGTTCTGAAAACTTCAAAGACCCAAGTGGTGTAGATTTCAGCGTTGAGAACTGGTGGACAAACACATTAGGTAACTTAGTTGCTACAGGTCAAACGCAAGTTGTAAATGGTATCTTTACTATCGATACAACAACAGCAACAGACGTGAAAGCAATCGACGGTTTCTTCGATACGACAACGCACATTGGTGCAGTATCTGCTGATAACAACTGGACTGAAGGTTGGACGGTAGGTCTGGAATAACACAGTAAGCGAGGTGCTAAACAACGTGTTTAGCACCTTTAAACAACTTTCTGTAACTTATTTCAGATAGAGGTAAACATGAAACAATATTCAAAACAGTTCAGCTTAACAGCACTAAGCGCAGCTATCTTATGCGGCTTGAGTGTCTCAGCACACGCAGCTGAAGCAGACGAAGAAGCTGTTCTTGAAGAAGTTGTTGTTAGTGCAAGTCGTTTAAAAGGCACTGCAACAGCTGTTCTAGAAGAGCGTAAACAGCAAGCATTCGTTGCTGATATTATGGGTGCAGAGCAAATTTCACGAAGTGGTGATAGTGACGCTGCTGCAGCGCTACGCCGTGTAACAGGTTTAACACTTGTTGATGGTAAGTTTATTTATGTTCGTGGTTTAGGTGAGCGATATTCAAGTACACAGTTAAATAACTCTGCTGTACCAAGTCCAGATCCAACACGTTCTGTATTACCACTGGATTTATTTCCATCAGGTATTATCGAAAGTTTATCAGTACAAAAATCGTATTCACCGTCAATGCCAGCGTCTTTTGGTGGTGGTAACGTTGATATTCGTTTGAAATCAATTCCAGATCAATTTGTATTTGATGTGTCGGGTCAGCTTGGTTACAACACCAATAACTTTGATGATGGCCTTGAATACAACGGTGGTTCGGACGATTGGTACGGTGTTGATGATGGCACACGCGAAATTCCACGTCCTATCCTTGATGTATACCAAAGTGGTCAATCGCTTGATGATTTAACACCTGAGCAAAGCCGTGCTTTAGCACTGTCGTTAAATCGCGATTATGATCCAAAATCAGCAAAGGTTGATCCGAATACGAAGTTCACTGCCACATTAGGTAATAGCTTCGAATCAGATAAATGGCGCTATGGTTTCTTATCGTCGCTTAGTTATGATAATAAGCATGTTGTTGCAGATGAGTATCAAGGTCAAGGTTTCTTGATTGGTGAAAACTCAACAACCATGATCCGTGGTTATGACCAAGTACTAAGTACAGAACACACGGTTAAGACATCAGGAATGGTTACGGTTGGTGTTGAATATGACAAAGCGCATAAAATTGACTACACGGCTTTAATCTTACGCGATACTGAAGATAAAATTTCAGACCGTTTAGGTATTGACCAAAACAACAATACCTCTGATAACAAGCGTGTACGCTCGTACGATGTTCGTTATGAAGAACGTGAACTGATTGTTAATCAATTAAAAGGTATGCATACCTTTGATTGGTTGAATTACGCGGGTTTTGACTGGAAGTATTCAATTGGTCGCTCAAATCGTTACGCACCAGGTAATATGGAAACGCGTTTTATTGTTACTGATGCTAACGAAGATGGGTTTTACGATACAGTTAACGAAAGCGCACTAACGAATGCAACAACAGCTGCACGTTACACTTTCCAAGATTTGGATGATGAAGTAGAGAACTACGGTTTTAACTTTACGTTGCCTATTATGCTTGATGGCGTGGATGTTGAGCTTAAATCAGGTGCTGACTTTATCTCTAAAGAGCGCTCAGCAACTAACCGTCGTTTTGATATCAATACACGTGCATTCTCAGATGTTGACTTAAACGGAAATGAGTTAAACACCATTTTATCTGATGATGTACTTACAAACGCGTCACTAACGCAGCCAATCTTAAACGACACAACGGTTTCAGGCGATGACTATAAGTCAGCGCAGAAAGTGGATGCCTATTACTTCGAAGCTGATTTCTTCTTCAATAACACATGGCGTATTACCGGTGGTTTACGTTGGGAAGATTTCCGTCAAGTATCTGTTCCTCTTGACCCATTTACTGGTGGCCTTGCATCTTCAATTGATTATGATGAGTTAGATCAGCTCGCATTCCGTGAAGACGACGTTTATAGTGCACTTGCTTTAACTTATGTGCAAAACGACGAAACGCAATGGCGTTTAAGCTATGGTGAAACAGTTGTTCGTCCAGATTTACGTGAGATTTCTGATGCAACTTACATCGACCCACTTACTGAATACCCTGTAGGTGGTACGCCTGGTTTACGTACAACGCAAATCAAAAACTATGATTTCCGCTGGGAAAACTATTTTGATACGGGCGAGAACTTCTCTGTTGGTGTGTTCTATAAAGACATGGTTGATCCAATTGAGTCTGTTCAATCACCTGCACAAGATGGTCCACCATTGGTACGTATTGCTAATGCAGAAGATGGTTATGTTGCGGGTGTTGAATTTGAATACCTGAAAGATTTTGCTTTCTTAGGTGGATTCTGGCAAGACGTGTTCATGACAGGTAACGTGACGTTAAGTGACTCAGAAATCAACATGGACCGTCAGGCGATTGTTGAACAAACAGGAGTTTCTGCAGCGGTTACAAATACAACACGTCGCATGACGGGCCATTCAAAATATGTTGTGAATATGCAGTTAGGCTATGACGCACCTAGTGGGCAGCATGCTTCAACGCTAATCTATAACGTATTTGGTGAGCGAATTATTATTCCTGGCATTGAAGGTCAAGAAGATTGGATGGAGCAACCTTTCCACTCTCTAGACTTTAACTACACCTATTTCCCTGATTTCAACTCAAGCTTGAAGTTCAAAGTGACTAATATCTTGGGCGCAAAATCTGAAATAGAGTCAGCGGGAACTTTAACTCGCTCTAAAGAGAAAGGCACTGAGTTCTCAATTGAGTACAAATACCAGTTCTAATACTCTGACCAAGGAAGGATACAATAATAAATCCTAACGTTGATTTAGCCCTGCACTAGCAGGGCTTTTTTAATTTTTTTGTAATTTAAATAATATACGACTGTCATGGAAATATATGAGTATTTATAGCTGATTTAACAAGGAACAATGGAGTTAATTATGAAGAACATGTTATCAGTAGTAATTTTAAGTGCTTTATGCTCATTCTCAGTTAATGCAACCCAATGTGAAGGATATGTAGATAAGCTGTATAAGCTTTCAAATGGTAAGGTAAAGGTTTCACTAGCTCAATTCTCAAATACTTATGATATTAAAGATGAAAGTGATTTGATTTTAATTACAAATGCAGCATTGGCTAATAAGATTTTAAAATTATCCGTTGTTGAGATGGATGGAAGCGTTATTACTAATTCAAATGCAAATTGCGGTGATAATGATGCTGATGATCAATTAACAGTAATAGCTACATCTTTAGATTTTTAATTGTATAAATCCTAACGTTGATTTAGCCCTGCACTAGCAGGGCTTTTTTGTTTCTGTATTGTCTAAAAACCATTGCGTGTTATGGTAGTTCAACGTGTTTAAACAGGGATTAATACCATTCCGCATAAA
>NZ_PNDF01000120.1:0-430 GCF_005887195.1 Pseudoalteromonas sp. S1650
GTTTGGCTATCCAATGCGCCCTCGGGAAGAAATAGAACTGATCGTGTATTACATGAACTAGGCTCAGGGCAAGCGCAATGGCGCGAGAATAAATAAAAACCGACTATGGACAAGTTTATAAAACCACTCATCTCAATTGCATGTGCTTTGTTTTTAGCAGGTTGCTCGTCAACGGGAAAAATAGATTACATGGTAGCAGGCGTAGGCACTGAGAATGGAAATGCTATTTGGGGGCGCTCAGTGGTATTTGATGATACATGGGGCATACCATCAGGGGCTATTGGTTGCTGTTATGGAGAGACAAGAGCGACAGTTGGTGTATACGACCAAAAATTCCCGGAAAAAGTGGCGGTTGAATGGCTCGATAAATCAGAAAATAGAATTTATTACGGTGAAGTGGCCATAGATAAGGCGGGATATAAATTAGATA
>NZ_PNDF01000121.1:0-478 GCF_005887195.1 Pseudoalteromonas sp. S1650
CTCAATTGCATGTGCTTTGTTACTGGTAGGTTGCTCGTCAACGGGAAAAATAGATTACATGGTAGCAGGCGTAGGCACTGAGAATGGGAATGCTATTTGGGGGCGCTCAGTGGTATTTGATGATACATGGGGCATACCATCAGGGGCAGTTGAGTGTTGTTATGCTGAGGCTGGCGGTACAGTCAGTTTGTACGACCAAAAGTTCCCCGAAAAAGTGGCGATTGAATGGCTCGATAAATCAGAAAATAGAATTTATTACGGTGAAGTGGCCATAGATAAGGCTGGGTATAAATTAGCTAAAAACTTACCTAATTTTAGTTATTACACAGGTGAAGTTGAGGACGAGATTTTTCCCTACCTAATTATTGGTATGGGTGAGACCGGTGAAATAAAAGTGTGGATATCAAATACACCTTCAGCAGGGTTCACAGGCCGTGTATTACATGAACTTGGCTCTGGGCAAGCGCAATGGCGCGAG
>NZ_PNDF01000122.1:0-2404 GCF_005887195.1 Pseudoalteromonas sp. S1650
GTCCGGCCCCGGGCACCATTTATATAAAATACCTCTTTTTTATTTCATTTATATTTCTTTTTATAACCTCATCTAACTATTTTTTTATTGCCATAATAGCTCTATAGTTTCCTTAGTCTTTTTAAAACAGCTAACGCGTTTCAAGTTTTAATCAATAAATAGGATCAAGGAAAGATAATGGAACAATTTAAACGTGGCTTAAATCAGTTTTGGGTAGGCGCCGTATTTGGGCTTTGTCTGGCGATCTCACTTGTGCTTATTCCTGTTGCGATTATTATGTCGAACATTAACGACGTACTGAAAATTCATGAAGTCAGTGTGCTTGTTGATAAAGTATCGACCGTCTTCGATAAATCAGAACAAGCCATTAGTAATGCCAAAGCAGCGCTAACCGATTTTGATAATGACGTGGTGATGGATATGCTCACTGCTGTGCAATCTTATCAGCAACAATCGCAGCCATTACTAACCGCAGAACAAAAACAAGCATTAAAAGCGCAAATTAAAGATAAGCTTGTTACTAAGCTTGAGCCCAAACTTAACGAGCAACAAATTACATTCATATTGTCTGTTTTCGAAAAGTTAACAAATACAAAAAAGGGAGCACAAACGCTCCCTAAATAAGAATTTACTTGACTAGATTATTTACGCCATGCGCCTTTAGGAATGGTTTGATCTAGCTTTTTGTTTTGCGAAGGATCAAAAGTAGGTATTTTACCTGCCTTACGTTGGGTGTTGTAATCCTTCGCGAGCCAAATAACGACGCCTGATAACATAAACAAAGCGATGACGTTAACGATAGCCATTAGACCCATAGAGACATCGGCAAGGGTCCAAACTAATGGTAATTCTCCAAGCGCACCAAACATCACCATACCAAGTACCAGTAATCGGAAGATCAACATACCCGATGCATGGTTATGCTCTAAGAACAATAAATTGGTTTCGGCATAAGAATAATTAGCAACAATCGAGGTAAATGCAAAAAACAAAATTGCAATTGCAACAAAGGTGGCACCCCAGCTACCAACATGTTCTTCAAGGGCTGCTTGTGTTAACGCAATGCCAGTCACACCTGAATCAGGTATAAGCTGTTGGGATAATAAAATAAGGGCTGCAGTTGCAGTACATATAATAATTGTATCTACAAATACGCCGAGCATTTGTACATAACCTTGTGAGGCTGGGTGCGGTGGGTTAGGTGTTGCCGTTGCAGCAGCATTTGCAGCGCTACCCATACCAGCTTCATTAGAGAATAAGCCACGCTTAATACCCTGGATCATGGCCTGCATTACACCATAACCTATTGCACCCGCACCCGCTTGCTCGATACCAAAGGCACTATTAATAACATGCATAAATACATTAGGTAATAAATCGTAGTTTATGGCACATACATAAAGTGCAACTAACAAATAAGCCAGCGCCATAAATGGCACAACCATTTCTGCAAAACGTGAAATAGTTTTTAAGCCACCAAAAATGATAATACCTGACCCTAATACTAAGCCGATGCCTACAACATAGTTTGGAATACCAAATGCAACATTAAATGCAGCAGCAATAGAGTTTGATTGAACAGCATTAAATACCAAGCCAAAAGCAAGAATAAGGCAAAGAGAAAAGATCACTCCCATCCAGCGTTTACCTAACCCATATTCCATATAATAAGCAGGGCCACCACGAAAGTTGCCATCTTCATCGACCGTTTTATATGCCTGAGCAAGGGTACTCTCGGCAAAACTTGTCGCCATACCTATTAATGCAATAAGCCACATCCAGAAAATTGCACCGGCACCGCCTAAATAAAGTGCAACGGCAACACCTGCCATATTACCCGTACCAACTCGCGCAGCTAAAGAAGTACAAAAAGCTTGGAATGAAGAAATGCCATCACCAGAACCTTGGCGGCTCTGAAACATCACTTTGATCATATGTGGGAATTGAGTGAATTGAATAAAACCGAGTCGAAGAGTGAAAAATAGCCCCGCAGCTATTAAAAGGTAAACCAGAATGTGACCCCAAAGGAGACCACTTATACTATTTATAATGTCTGTCATTTTTCTTGCCTTGTGAGCGAGTGGAAAATCTGCGGCGCAAGTTACCATAACAAGCGAGGAGAGTTTAGTTATTCTGCTAAAAAACACCAGTTATCCACAGAGGTTTGTGGGTAACTTGTTTGCATTTGGTGGGTATGTGATTAATTTTAAAATATTCAAAAAAACCTTCAAAAAGTGCTTGCGTTAAAAATCCATCTCCCTATAATGCGCATCCACTGACACGGCGGGCAGCAATGAAAAGCGCTGAACAAAGCGACAGAGAGTTAAGTAAAACTTCGGTTTAAAACGGTCTAAAAAGAAAGTTTAAAATTAAGTGTTGACTCGAAAAATTAAGGATGTATTAT
>NZ_PNDF01000123.1:0-1252 GCF_005887195.1 Pseudoalteromonas sp. S1650
ATTCTTAACTGATCAGCATTACGCCTAGGCGACCTTTTTATTAGCTGTGAAGCTCTATCTATTGATATTACTCAACGATAGTTGCAACAACACCAGCACCAACTGTACGGCCACCTTCACGGATAGCGAAGCGTAAACCTTCGTCCATCGCGATTGGGCAGATTAGTTCTACAGTCATCTTGATGTTGTCACCAGGCATTACCATTTCAACGCCGTCTGGTAACTGTACGTCACCTGTTACGTCAGTTGTACGGAAGTAGAACTGTGGACGGTAACCTTTGAAGAATGGAGTGTGACGACCACCTTCATCTTTAGAAAGTACGTATACTTCTGAAGTGAACTTCGTGTGTGGAGTGATTGAACCAGGCTTAGCTAGTACTTGACCACGTTCAACGTCTTCACGCTTAGTACCACGTAGAAGTGCACCGATGTTCTCACCCGCACGACCTTCGTCTAGAAGCTTACGGAACATCTCAACACCTGTACAAGTTGTCTTCGTAGTTTCTTTGATACCTACGATTTCAACTTCGTCATTCACGTTGATGATACCAGCTTCAACACGGCCAGTTACAACAGTACCACGACCTTGGATTGAGAATACGTCTTCGATAGGCATGATGAATGGCTTATCGATGTCACGCTCTGGCTCTGGGATGTAAGAATCTAGTGCTTCTGCAAGCTCAACGATTTTGTCTTCCCACTCTTTCTCGCCTTCTAACGCTTTAAGCGCTGAACCTTGGATTAGTGGTAAGTCATCACCTGGGAAGTCGTACTCAGAAAGAAGTTCACGAACTTCCATCTCAACTAGCTCAAGTAGCTCTTCGTCGTCAACCATGTCACATTTGTTCATGAATACGATGATGTAAGGTACACCAACCTGACGAGAAAGTAGGATGTGCTCACGAGTTTGTGGCATAGGACCGTCAGTCGCAGCAACTACTAGGATTGCGCCGTCCATTTGAGCAGCACCAGTGATCATGTTTTTAACATAATCGGCGTGTCCTGGACAGTCTACGTGTGCGTAGTGACGAGTTGGAGTATCGTACTCAACGTGTGAAGTTGAGATTGTGATACCACGCTCACGCTCTTCTGGAGCGTTATCGATTGATGCGAAGTCTTTAGCTACACCACCGTATACTTTTGCAAGTACGTTAGTGATTGCTGCTGTTAGAGTTGTTTTACCGTGGTCAACGTGGCCGATTGTACCAACGTTTACGTGCGGTTTTACGCGTTCAAACTTTTCTTTTGCCAT
>NZ_PNDF01000124.1:0-290 GCF_005887195.1 Pseudoalteromonas sp. S1650
CTTTGCTATCAAATGGTGCCATCGTGATTCCAATTCTGGCAAGAATTATCACTTCATTGTTCCGTAGTTTGATAGGCTCATTAAGAGTACGTTGAATGGTATTCGCCACTTCCATGGCGTGAGTTTGATGCTCAATACCACTTAACAGGACTGCGAACTCATCACCACCTAAACGTGCAATGGTATCTTCGGTGCGTAAACGCTTTTTCAAACGATTAGCAACTTCAACCAATAACTGATCGCCCGCATCGTGACCTAGCGTATCGTTGATACGTTTAAATTCATCTAAG
>NZ_PNDF01000125.1:0-970 GCF_005887195.1 Pseudoalteromonas sp. S1650
ACTATCGGTTGCTTGCCATGAATCATTAATATAAAAAGCGAGTGAAGTTGTATCTGAATCGACTTCGCGACTTCGAACTCGTCTTTCTATAAAGTCACTCCCCAAAGAAGCACCAGATACATCATTTTCACCGGCAGTTTTAACTGTCCACCATCCCTCAGCATCACCAATACCGTTTTGACCTTCAAAGTAATCAACTTTCACATTAGTGTAATCAATACCAAACTGGATTGAATGCATGTCTAGATCCCAATTGAAATCAATCCTTGCTTGGTCGCGCGTAAACTCTTGTTCAGTCACAGACGAGTTTGTATGTTGACTCAAAGTGACAAAGCCATCACGTTCATCCCAAACACCTGGCTTTGGTGATGCAACCACATTTTCAACGTTTTCAGTCACTCGCCCAACAACTGCTGAAACAGAAAAAGTATCAGTTAGGTAGCCATTATAATTTAAGCTATATACTTTACCGCCATCTTCCCCTGGCGCATTCACGCCTTGCTGCTCACCAATCACATTCTCTTGCCAGTTATAAGCAAAGGTTTTATCAGTCCATGTACGTTTGTTGTTCATCGCTGAAAATCCTACAGAGTGATCTTCGTTTATAAACCAATCTACCTTCGTGAACCAGCGGTCCTCATCACGTTCAAAATCTGAATAAGTCGTTTGGCCAGCGCCAGTAGACTCTTCACGGCGTGGTGCAAACAAACCATAAAAGAACAAGGTATCTTCGATGATTGCACCACTGGCCCAGAGCTGAAGTTCTTTAAAATCGTAACTGCTTTGCTGTGTATTTGTACTAATAGTGCCATTTTCTTGATAAATAGAGTCGTGCTGACTACGTAAACTATCAGGATCCCAGCGTACTTCTGCACCGAAGTTAAAGTCATTATCACCAGACTTAGACACCGCATTAACAATACCGCCAAGTGCTCCACCAAATTCAGGACTAACACCACCCGTTTTCACT
>NZ_PNDF01000126.1:0-352 GCF_005887195.1 Pseudoalteromonas sp. S1650
ATGCACAATTATATAAAGCCGGTAGTGATATTGAGCGAATTGCTGTTACGGGATCCGCCATTCGCCGTGTAGATATGGCTTCGTCTACTTCAGGTCTAACATTCAGTGATGCTGAATTAAAAGCTATGCCAGTAAACACTGGTTTTGAAAGTATTGCGTTATTAGCTCCAGGTACAGCGGCACCGGGTGGCGCAAGTTTTAATGGTGCTTCAAGCTTTGGTGGTTCATCAGCAGCTGAAAATGGTTATTACTTTAATGGCTTAAACGTAACCAGTATCCGTACAGGTTTAGGCTCAATTCGCTTGCCATGGGAAGCTATTTCACAAACGCAAGTGAAAACGGGTGGTGTTAG
>NZ_PNDF01000127.1:0-384 GCF_005887195.1 Pseudoalteromonas sp. S1650
CGGCCACTCGGCCACCTCTCCGTCTTGTGGGGCGTATAATAAAGACTTCAGGAAATATGTCAAACACTTTTCAAGGAAAATCGTACAGATGGTTATAGATTATCCACAACGCACAAAAACAACTCGTTTTTGTTTACCCTTTAGTCGTTTTTTCTTTATCACTCAACGGCTCAAGACCCGTCAGTGGGATTAGTTCATCTGTTAATTCGGCTAGGTATTGGTCTTGATAACCCAATTGTTGGAATTCGGCGATGCAGGCACGATAAAAAGCTTCACGTTGATGCTCGCTTGGCGTTGTCTCTACTGAAGACTGCGAAGGCTTTTTTGTCATTATTATTAAGTCCGTTTAAACGTTGAAGAGAATGGCGTAATGATGTCATATCT
>NZ_PNDF01000128.1:0-5784 GCF_005887195.1 Pseudoalteromonas sp. S1650
AACCACTAACCACTAACCACTAACCGCTTACCACTGGGTTGTTGTCTCATTTTAACACCTGTAATTCACATGCTGTTAAGATATCGATAGGTATTCTCATTGACGTTTGTGTAGGCAAAAAAAAGCCCGCATAAGGATGCGGGCAAACAACAAGTTGAAGGAAGTAATCCAGGGAACTACGGTCTACTTAAAAAAGGTTTTATCCAGATTTAAGCAAACCTAGTGCAATACGAATTTTCATATTGCTAAAAACGGAGCTTAATGAAAGAAACTTTCATGAGGTTGCTAGCTCGGTATAGGTAAATAATACGCAATGATGGATTTTTCTTCAAACTAGAAAAATTTTATTTTCAGATAAAAAAAACTAATGTTAGTGTATTTTTTAATTGTTTTCTTTTTGTTCACATTGTGAATATATTAATTTTAAGTTTATGAATGGGAAGGTTTTTATAAATTTTAAGAACTTTATTCAGGATTAGTTTAAGTATTCTGTAGTAGATTCGTAAAAGTGCTTTTGGGTGTTTATGCGTTATTTATGAATAAACGCCGAGTTTTTGGCTGTTTTGGTTGCTTTTTAGTGTCACTGTAGTGACTTATTATTAAGGTGAAAATATGCATAATTGTATTGATAAAACCTAATATGGCTAAAAAATAACTAAGCAAATTGCTTTTTACCGTTATTTGCCGCTAATTCACAGCAAGAGCGTTGTCAGTTCATAGCTGACTAGATACACTAGATGTAACTTTTGGCCGCCTTTGTGGTCAATAAATACAAGTGTAAAAAATATAACAAATTACATAGAAATCTATTTTAGGAGTTTAACGTGGGATCAGGGCTTAACTTTTTAGATCTTATTCTAGAAGCCAGTGTACTTGTCCAGCTAGTAATGTTGGCATTAGTCGGTATGTCGGTAATGTCATGGGCAATTATCTTTCAGCGTAAAAAAGCGATTTCTGATGCACTTAATGGCGCAAAGCGCTTTGAGCAGAAGTTTTGGTCGGGTATTGACCTAAGTAAATTATACAACGAAGTATCAGCGCGTCCTGGAGGCGCATCAGGTGTTGAAGCATTATTCGTTGCAGGTTTTAAAGAGTTTGCACGTCATAAGAAAAATTCACCACAAAGTGCAAGTATTGTTATGGAAGGCACACACCGTTCAATGCGTGTTGCTTTATCGCGTGAAGTTGAAAAGCTTGAGTCAAGTTTATCGTTTTTAGCAACAGTGGGTTCTATTAGTCCTTACATCGGCCTGTTTGGTACGGTGTGGGGTATTATGAACGCATTTATCGCATTAGGTGAAGTTAAGCAAGCAACGCTACAAATGGTAGCGCCAGGTATTGCTGAAGCACTAATCGCAACAGCAATGGGTTTATTTGCTGCAATTCCAGCTGTTATTGCTTACAACCGTTTTGCAAACAAAGTAGAAAAGCTTGAAGGTAATTATATTAACTTCATGGAAGAGTTCGCCAATATTTTACACCGCCAAGCTGCTGCGCAAATAGAGGCTAAAGCGAATGTACCAGCGTAAGAAACGTCGCCCAGTAGGTGAGATAAACGTAGTTCCTTACATTGACGTAATGTTGGTACTACTAATCATATTTATGGCAACTGCGCCACTTATTACTCATGGTGTAAAAGTAGATTTGCCAAAGATGGAAGAATCGGATCTTGTTGATACTAAAGATACGCCTCCAATTATTGCGTCAATTGATGCTGAAGGTAAATACTATGTAAGTATTGGTACAGATCCTGAAGCACCAATGGAAGCGTTGGATGTTGCTGCAGTGATTAAACTTCAGCTGCAAAAGAATCCAGATACGCCAGTGATGATCAAAGGTTCGGGCCGTGTTTCTTATCAAGAAGTACTGCTACTCATGGACTTTTTGAAAAATGCCGGTGTGCCTTCAGTGGGTCTAATGACCGAATCATTTGAGGGTTAGTATGCGTGAGTCATTAATCAAATCGATTCTATTACATCTGGGGATTATTGGTTTTTTAATTGGATCAGCTAGTTTTCATTTACCTACTCCTAAGGTAATGGAAGTAACTTTGAATCCAGCTATGCCTGAGCCAGAAAAGGCTGTTTCAGCAGTTACGGTAGACCAACAAAAGGTTGAACAAAAAATTGCTGAGCTAAAAAAGCAAGAAGAAGCTAAAAAACAAGCTGAAGCAAAGCGTCTTCGTGATCTCGAACGACGTGCTAATGATGCACGTAAGCAACGTGAAGCGGAAGACCGTCGTCTTAAAAAGCTAGAACAACAGCGCCGCGCGAAAGAGAAAGAAAAAGCAGAAGCCGAAGCACAAGCGAAAAAAGCACGTGAAATTCAGCAAAAAGAACGTGCTAAAGCGCAACAAGCAGAAAAGCAAAAGCAAGAAGCTGAAGCAGCAGCAAAAGCTGCAGCAGAAAAGCGCAAAGCTGAAGAAGAGGCGTTAAAGAAAGCGGAAGAAGAGCGTAAGCGTAAAGCTGCCGAAGCAGAAGCTGAACGTAAACGCAAAGAAGCCGAAGCCGAGCGTAAACGCCAGCAAGCATTGCAAGAGCAAATGTTGCAAGAGCAGTTAGCTGCTGAGCAAGCTGCACGAAATAAAGTTCGTCAACAGCAAATTGTAAGTGAAGTCGATAAATATAAAGCCTTAATAATGGCACGTATTCAGCAAACTTTACTTATCGATGAAAAGATGAAGAATAAACAATGTCGTGTAAATATTCGTCTTGGCTTTAATGGCTTAGTAACACAAGTTAAGTCATTAGGTGGTGATAAATTAGTGTGTGAAGCTGCGCTTCGAGCTGTTCGTATGGCAGATACACTCCCGGTATCACCTGATAAAGACGTATTTGAGCAACTTAAAAATATTAATTTAACAATCAAGCCAGAATTCTAAAGGAATGATATGTTCAACCAGATAAAAACAGCATGTTTTATTGTATTACTGGGCTTTCATGGCATCGCCAGTGCTGCACTAGAAATTGTTATTACCGAAGGTGTTGATGGTGCACGTCCGATTGCGGTTGTGCCATTTCAATACAATGGGGTTGGCCCCATCCCTGAAAAGTTAAGTACTGTTATTGCAGCAGACTTAATGCGTAGTGGTAAATTTAAACCTATTGATGTAGCAACAATGCCTCAATTACCAGCAACTGATACTGACGTTGACTATGCTGCATGGGTTAATAAAGGTGTTGAAGCCGTTCTTGTTGGTCAAGTTGAACAACAGCCAGGTGGACGTTACTTAGTTAAGTATGAGCTTATTGATGTTATTCGTGGTCAGATCACGGGTGGTCAAACACAGATGATGAGTAACGGTAAGTTAGTTAAAAGCCAAGACCATATTCTTGATGCAAGAGAAAGTGTAATAGCTGAAACGGGTTTCCGCCGCTACGCTCACCGCATCAGTGATGTTGTATACGAAGCTTTAACTGGCGAAAAAGGTGCATTCTTAACGAAGATTGCCTACGTTATTGTGAGAGAAAATCAGGCAATGCCTTATCAGTTAGTCGTTGCTGATTATGATGGTTTTAATGAGCAAGTATTACTTCGCTCGAAAGAACCATTAATGTCACCGGCATGGTCACCAGATGGTACTAAGCTTGCGTATGTAACATTTGAAAATCGTCAAAGCCAAATTTACATTCAAGATTTATACACGGGTAAACGTGAGCTGATCACAAGTCACCCTGGTATTAATGGTGCGCCACAGTTCTCACCTGATGGCAAAAAGCTACTATTAGTGCTCTCTAAAGACCGCAATGGTGCAACAGAAGTATATGTTTTAGACCTTGCAACTCGCAAAGAAAGACGCCTTACAAATCACCGTAGTATAGATACTGAACCATCTTGGTTCCCTAATGGGCAAGATATTGTGTTTACGTCTGAAAGGGGTGGTAATGCCCAGATTTATAAGTTAAATTTGCAAACTGGTAGGTCAAAACGCATGACGTTTGACGGAGATATGAACCTAGCAGGTTCGGTTTCTCCAGACGGAAAAGAATTAGTGATGGTGAACCGTACCAACGGTCAATACCATCTTGCTAAGAAAGAGCTAGCTACAGGTGCGTTCCAAGTATTAACTAGAACACGCCTTGATGAATCGCCGAGTATCGCACCAAACGGCTCGATGATTATCTACAGCACGCTTCATAATAATAAACAGGTGTTGGCGTTAGTTTCTATGGATGGTCGCTTTAAAGCACGCTTACCTGTGCTAGACGGACAAGTTAAGGCACCGGCTTGGTCGCCTTATTTACAGTAATTATACTGGTTTACTCAATATAGGAATCAATTAAATGCAACTTAATAAAACTTTAAAAGGCCTGCTAATTGCTGTGCCAGTGATGACATTAGCGGCGTGTAGCTCTTCTTCAGGTGTTGATGAAGGTGCTGCAAACCAATCTAACCAAGGTATGGTTGAGCAATCAAACAACACTGATACTGTTGAAGTTGCAACGCTTACTCCAGAGCAACAAGCTGAAGAAGCACTTCGTGAAAAATACGAAGCGTTACGTCAAGAGCAAATCATTTACTTTGGTTTTGATAACGCAAAAATCCAAAGCAAGTATGCTGAACTATTACAAGCACACGCTGAATTCTTAGTACAAAACCCTTCAGTTAAAGTACTAATCGAAGGTCACGCTGATGAGCGCGGTACGCCTGAGTACAACATCGCACTAGGCGAGCACCGTGGTCAAGCAGTAGAAAAATACTTACAAAGTTTAGGTGTTTCTGCTAGCCAAATGTCAGTAGTGAGCTATGGTGAAGAGAAGCCAATGGTTAAGTCTCGCACTGAAGAAGCGTTCGCGAAGAACCGTCGCGCAGTATTAGTTTACTAATAAAGAGTCATTATGAAGCCGAAAATTATTTTGGCAGCAATGATCTTAAGCGGGAGCACCCAGTTATGGGCTGCTCCCGCTCCTGTTTCAGAAGCTGCAAGCTCGCAATCGAGCATTGAGAAGCGTTTAGTCGCTTTAGAAAACATGATGAAGTCACGTAATTTATTGCAAGCTGAGCTTCAGCAGCAGCTTAATATTTTACAAGACGAAGTGAGCCAAGTACGTGGTATTACAGAAGAGCAAAGCTATAAGCTTGAAAAAGTACTGCAACGTCAGCGTGAGCTATATCAAGAAATTGAGAACCGAGTTAGCCAAGCTTATAGCCAGCCTGCTGCAACACAAACTCAACCTACAAATACTTATACAGATGTAGGTGCATCACAGGCAATCAGTTCAGACTTATCTGAAAACGAAGCTTATGAGCGTGCAGTGGCGTTAATCATGAAAGATAAACGTTATGAGCAAGCAATTCCTGAGTTTCAAGCATTCTTAACGACATACCCAAATTCAGTGTATGCATCTAATGCGCATTATTGGTTAGGTCAGCTGTTAACTATTCAAAACGATCAAGCAGGTGCGACTGAGCACTTTAAAGTTGTTGTGAATGAATACCCTAATTCTAATAAGCGCCCAGATGCAATGTTAAAGTTAGGAAACTTATTAGCGGATCAAGGTTTAGGCGAGCAAGCCCTTAAAACCTTTAATGATTTAATTAATCAGTACCCAAGTACTACCGCTGCTAAATTAGCCACAGAACGTCTGTCGCAAATGTAGATTTGACCTGATTAGACTGCTTTTTGACATAAGCGGTCTAAAATTAGGCAACTAGACATAAAAACTTAAAAAAAGAGATATTTTCTGTTGCACTCAGCATTTAAATAAGTATTATAAGCGCCCGCAGCAGGCGATTGGTAACAACAGCCAAAATGCGGAAAAAAGAGCGGGTCATTAGCTCAGT
>NZ_PNDF01000129.1:0-3966 GCF_005887195.1 Pseudoalteromonas sp. S1650
AACCACTAACCACTAACCACTAACCTGCTTTTTTCTCCCCTAATCTTGATTTTATTCTTATTGTCGCCATATCTATTCAGTAATCTTGTTTTCACCCTTTTTATGGGGTTAGATCAAAGATTATGGCTGATTTTTAAATTTTCTTGCTGAAAATCCATATCTTCATAAACAGAAGGTTTGATGTTGCGCAGACTCTGGTATGATAGCGCACGAAATAAGCGGTGTTTTGAACAGCGTACTGATAAATTGTTAATTAATATGCCCTACATCATGAGCATAAGCGCATATTAATTATCAATTGAAGAAAGTGGGTTAGCTAATGACTAGCTAACAAAGAATATATTGTAACGGTTTTATCATGATATCTAATTTATTTACCAAGATTTTTGGTAGTCGCAATGACCGCACTATTAAAAACCTAAGAAAGACGGTCGCTCTAATTAATGCGCTTGAAAAGCAATTAGAAGCGCTTTCTGATGAAGATTTAAAAGCAAAAACAGCTGAATTTAGAGAGCGTTACGATAACGGACAAAGCCTAGATGATATCTTGCCAGAAGCATTTGCTGTGGTACGTGAAGCATCTAAGCGTGTAAATGGCATGCGTCACTTCGACGTACAGCTACTAGGTGGTATGGTTTTACACCAAGGTCGCATCGCAGAAATGCGTACCGGTGAAGGTAAAACACTAACAGCAACACTACCTGCATACCTTCGTGGTTTAACAGGTAAAGGTGTTCACGTAATTACCGTGAACGACTACCTTGCAAAACGTGACGCCGAAACTAACCGCCCATTATTTGAGTTCTTAGGCCTAACAGTAGGTTGTAACGTACCAGGCATGATGCCACAGCAGAAGAAAATCGCTTACGCTGCTGACATTACTTACGGTACTAATAACGAATTTGGCTTTGATTATCTGCGCGATAACATGGCATTTAGCATTGAAGAGCGTGTACAACGCCCACTTTACTACGCCGTAGTGGATGAGGTGGATTCAATCCTAATCGATGAAGCGCGTACGCCGCTTATTATCTCAGGCCCAGCTGAAGACAGCTCAGAGCTTTACATCGAAATCAACAAAATTGTGCCTGACCTAGAGCTACAAGAAAAAGAAGATGAAGAAGGCGTTGAAGGCGACGGCGATTACACTATTGATGAAAAGTCTAAGCAGGTTCACCTTACAGAGCGTGGTCAAATTAAAGTCGAAGAGCTACTAATTGAGCGCGGCTTAATTCAAGAAGGTGATTCACTTTACTCAGCTTCAAGCATCACATTATTAAGCCATGTGTATGCGGCACTTCGTGCTCACAAGCTTTATCAAAAAGACGTTGATTACGTTGTAAAAGAAAACGAAGTTATCATCGTTGATGAGCATACTGGCCGTACAATGGAAGGCCGTCGTTGGTCAGAAGGTTTGCACCAAGCTGTTGAAGCAAAAGAAGGTGTACGCATTCAAAACGAAAACCAAACATTGGCATCAATCACATTCCAAAACTACTTCCGTTTATACGACACGCTAGCGGGTATGACAGGTACAGCAGACACAGAAGCGTTTGAGTTCCAGTCTATCTATGGTCTAGACACAGTAGTAATGCCAACGAACAAACCGATGATCCGTGACGATCGTGCTGACCTTGTATACCTAACACAAGAAGAAAAGTACGAAGCAATCCTTGCTGATATCAAAGATTGCCAAGAACGTGGTCAACCGGTACTTGTGGGTACTATCTCTATCGAAAGTTCTGAGTACTTATCGCAGTTCTTACGTAAAGAAAAAATTAAGCACAACGTACTTAATGCTAAGTTCCACGCACAGGAAGCAGACATCGTTGCTGATGCAGGTTTACCTGGCACAGTAACTATTGCAACTAACATGGCCGGTCGTGGTACCGATATCGTGTTAGGTGGTAACTGGAACAGTGAAGTTGAAAAGCTAGAAAACCCAAATGATGAACAAATCAAAGCGATTAAAGATGAGTGGCAAAAACGCCACGATGCAGTAATCGAAGCGGGTGGTTTACACATCATTGGTACTGAACGTCACGAGTCTCGTCGTATCGATAACCAGCTACGTGGTCGTTCTGGTCGTCAAGGTGATGCGGGTTCAAGCCGTTTCTACTTATCAATGGACGACGCGCTAATGCGTATCTTCGCTGGTGAGCGCATGACTAACATGATGCGTAAACTAGGTATGCAACGCGGTGAAGCAATTGAGCACCCTTGGGTTAACCGCGCAATCGAAAACGCACAACGTAAAGTTGAGGCACGTAACTTCGATGTTCGTAAGCAATTACTTGAATACGATGATGTAGCGAACGACCAACGTCGTGTTGTTTACTCGCAACGTAATGAGCTACTTGAAGAAGGCGATATTTCAGAAACTATCACTGCAATTCGTGGCGATGTGCTAAACGGTACAATCGACCAGTACATTGCACCGCAAAGCCTTGCTGAAATGTGGGATATCCCGGGTCTTGAGGAGCGCTTAAAACAAGATTTCTTAATCGAGCTGCCTATTTCACAATGGCTAGCTGACGATAGCAAACTATACGAAGAGAAACTTCGTGAGCGTATCGAAGAAGCGGTTGAGCAAGCATACAAGCAAAAAGAAGAGATGGTAGGCGAGTCTGTACTACGTCAATTCGAAAAAGCGATTATGCTACAAAGCCTAGACCAACATTGGAAAGATCACTTGGCTGCGATGGACCACCTTCGTCAAGGTATCCACTTACGTGGTTACGCACAGAAGAATCCTAAGCAAGAGTACAAGCGCGAGTCGTTTGAGCTATTCTCTGAAATGCTAGAGAACTTAAAAGTCGACGTTGTGGGTATTTTAAGTAAAGTACAAGTTCGCGCTGAAGAAGATGTTGAAAAAGTTGAAGAGCAACATCGTCGTAGCGAAAATGCGCCACGTGAATACCAACACGAAGAAGCTGAGCACATCGGTGGCGAAACACCAGAAGGTGCTGTAGTTACACAACGTGCAGAACCTAAAGTAGGCCGTAACGAGCCGTGTCCTTGTGGTTCAGGTAATAAATATAAGCAGTGTTGCGGTAAATTAAAATAACCAAAACACGGTGATAAAAAGCGACGCTTGCGTCGCTTTTTTTATGATTAAGGAAACAACAAATGACTAAAAAAGTAGTGCATGTTGCAGTTGGTGTTATTTATAAAGATCAGCAATTATTTATTTGTAAACGCCCAGACGACAAACACCAAGGCGGCTTATGGGAATTCCCCGGCGGTAAAGTAGAGCAGGGCGAAAGCGTATTTGCTGCGCTACAGCGCGAGCTATTAGAAGAAGTAAACCTAACCGTAAATGGCAGTGAAGAACTAATGGTTATCGAACATGATTACGGTGATAAATGCGTACGCTTAGATGTGCACATTGTTGATGATTTCACAGGCACAGCCCATGGCGCAGAAGGCCAACAAGGAAAATGGGTCGCACTCAACGAGCTTGATGATTACAGCTTCCCTGCCGCCAATGTTGAGATTATCGAAAAGATAAAGCAGAAGTACGAGCAGTAACAGCCGTCAGCTTTCAGCTGTCAGTTTCTAGCCGAGCGGTGTTGTTTGCGGGTTCTTTATTAATTTGCAATCTTGGTGCTGAATGTAAGACGCGCCAAGCAAGCGTGACGCCTACGATTGATGTAGGCGTGAAATTTATTTCGCGCGAAAAAATTGCACAAAGAGCAGTGAATGAGAAAAGAATGAGGAAGTGATAATAATGCTTTTTTGTATTCTCTTAAGCGCAGCGCCTCTTATCCTCTTTGTGAGTCATAGAAACATTGCGCGATATAAAATCGCGCCTACAATGCAACCACTAACCACTAACCACTAACCACTAACCACTAACCACTAACCACTAACCACTAACCTGCTTTTTTCTCCCCTAATCTTGATTTTATTCTTAATGTCGCCATATCTATTCAGTAATCTTGTTTTCACCCTTTTTATGGGGTT
>NZ_PNDF01000013.1:0-88689 GCF_005887195.1 Pseudoalteromonas sp. S1650
ACGATTCGATATCGAATTGACTATATAGTCACTCAGTTACATTTGAGACTCTAAATTTGTTTGCGTCATCTAGCGAACTAGAATCTGCTGTTAGAACTCAATCTGTACGAGTGCCCACACAGATGATTGCTTTATATTGTTAAAGAACGTTGCGACGTTGTCGCTAGGGATGCGTATAATACATCCTTAAATTTTCGAGTCAACACTTAATTTTAAACTTTCTTTTTAGACCGTTTTAAACCGAAGTTTTACTTAACTCTCTGTCACTTTGTTCAGCGCTTTTCATTGCTGCCCGCCGTGTCAGTGGATGCGCATTATAGGGATGCGAAGAATTAACGCAAGCACTTTTTGTAGAAAACTACTAAAAACTTACTTTTCGCGCAAAAAACAAGCTAAAGGCAGTAAAAAACACAGTTTACTGTACAAAATACAGCCAACTTTTCTCGAGAGGATCTTAAGTATTATCGAAATTAGGTAATACGCAAGTTTTTAAATAAAAAAAAGAGCCACAATCTTAGTGGCGCTTTTATCAATCAACTCTTAATTAGTACAAGATACTATATAACTTACGACGATACTTAGATGCCAAGGCATCGCCATCAGGTAAAGAAGCGATAATTTCTAGATAGGTTGGTTTTGCATCTGCGTAGTTAAGATCTTTTTTAAGTACATTAAATAACATCTCTAGTGCTTCTTCTTTGCGACCCGCGCTATTAAGAGCATTACTTAGTTCTACTTTTATCTCTAAATCATTTGGGTATTTTTCAACTTTATCCTGCAGTGCTTTTATCTCTGGCGAATCAGTGGCAGCTAATGCTTGTTCACATTTTGCTTGAATATTTGTGAAATACGCATCACGTTCGTTTTCTGCAACCGAATCTAATAATGCTTGTGCATCTTCTAATTTATGAATTTGAATACAGATATCAGCTAAAACTAACTTTACACGTGTGTGTTTTGGATCAAGTTCATAAGCCTGCTTTGCATAGTTAAAGGCATTATTTAGATCTTGATTAATTAACGCTTGCTTAGCTTGCTCTAATAATAACTCGTGTTGAGCTGGTAAATGTTTAGCTAGCGCATCGCGAATTTGCAGTTCTGTTTGAGCACCCGGTAACATATCGACAGGTGCTGAATCTTTTAACATCACAAGCGTTGGTAATGCTTGTAAACCAATTTGCTGCGCAAGTTGCCCTGCAAGAGCTTGCTCAACATCGCAATCTAATGTCGCTACTAATAAATGCTCACCATACTCATTTGCTATTTTCTCTAAAATTACAGCTTGCTGATGGCACTCTGGGTTTTGCGCAGAGTAAAAAGTAAGTAGCACTAGCTTTTCAGCTGACGTTTCACCCAATGCTTGCTGCAAATTTTGTGGGGTAAGGTTTATCATATTATTCATTTGATTGATTGCACTATATAAGTATTTAGGTTTTTATATAGTGACAAACATAACAATTACAAGCCCCACGGGTCGAGGTCATTATGAAATTATCTGCTATTTCTGCAGCTTTATTACTTCTTAGTCCATTCGCACAAGCAACAACGCTCGATTTAAACCTTCAAAAGACTATGCCTGAAATTGAAAAGCTCTATTTAGACTTACATCAATCTCCTGAGCTGTCTTACCATGAAAAAGAAACGGGCCAAAAGCTTGCAAAGCAATTAAAACAACTGGGCTTTACTGTTACAGATAATGTAGGTGGTTATGGCGTTGTTGGTATTTATGAAAACGGTGATGGCCCTACAGTAATGATCCGCACTGATACTGATGGACTACCAATTGTTGAGCAAACTGGAAAACCTTACGCTTCTAAAGTGACTGTAACAAATGATGCTGGTGCAACCGTTGGCGTAATGCATGGTTGTGGTCATGATATTCACATGAGCTCATTTATTGGCACAGCACAACAGTTAATGACACATAAAGATCAGTGGCAAGGTACGTTAATGATGGTCGCACAACCTGCAGAGGAAGTTGGCGGTGGTGCAAAAGCAATGCTTAAAGAAGGGCTTTTCACTAAGTACCCTACTCCAGATCATGTTATTGGTTTGCATGTAAGTGCAAGTGTTCCTGCTGGTAAAGTTAGCATGAAAACTGAATATACAATGGCAAGTGTTGACTCTGTTGATATTACAGTAAAGGGCAAAGGCGGTCACGGTGCCTATCCACACACAACGATAGACCCAGTTGTGATTGCTTCACGTATTGTATTGGCACTGCAAACTATTACTAGTCGCGAATTGTCACCACTCGAGCCGTCAGTGATCACCGTTGGCTCAATTCATGGAGGCTCTAAACACAATGTCATTTCAGATGAAGTAAAACTACAACTTACATTGCGTAGCTATAACCCTGAAGTTCGTTTACAACAAATCGCGGCAATTAAACGAATTACTAAAGGCATCGCATTAAGTGCTGGGCTTGACGAAAGCTTAGCACCAGAAGTCTATGTGCATGAAGATGAGTCAATTCCTTCAACTTATAACAATCCTGCACAAACCAATGTAGTGCGATCAGCAATTGCTAACGCTATTGGTGAAGACAATGTACTTGAAACTGAAGCTGTAATGGCCGGTGAAGACTTTGGCCTTTATGGCCGTACAGAACAAAATGTGCCGATTACTTTGTTTTGGTTAGGCGGTGTTGAACCGAGTCAATATGACTCAGCAATGCAATCTGGCGCAACATTACCTTCTTTACACTCAAGTAAGTTTGCACCTGATTACAAAAAAGCACTTCCTACTGGAATTACAGCAATGAGTAACGCCGCGGTTGCCCTATTCAACAAAAAGTAGTTTAGGCTGACTTAGCTCTGGGCTTAGCTTTTCTTTTAAAACGTCGCTTTTGCGGCGTTTTTGGTAACTGGGCAAAGACTTGGCTATCGCATTGCTTGGCTTGCTCAACTAAAGCATGTAACTCTTCCAACAATGGTGTTAAAAATTGCTGATAACTCATATGCTGTTCAGCGATATTACCTAACGATGCTTCCCACTTAGCGGTTAAGTCAGGGCTAGCAAGCTGTTCTGGTAATGTACTTATGAGTGCTTTACCTGTTGCGGTAGCCAGAATGTTTTTACCCTGCCGCTCTAAAAAACGGCGTTTAAATAAAAGCTCAAGAATACCGGCTCGCGTAGCTTCAGTACCAAGACCATCTGTTTCCTTAAGGATCTTTTTAATTTCTGGGTCTTTCACATACCGACTGATGCCTGTCATGGCACTTAATAAGCTCGCATCAGTAAAATGCGCTGGCGGTGTCGTCATTTTGTCTACTACTTCACCTTGATTGCAATGCAGCTGTTGACCTTTTTCAAGTGGTGGTAAGGTTTGCTCATCTTTTAACTCTGTTTTGCCCATTAATATTTTAAAGCCTAAGCTAACATCTTGCTTAGCTGCTGCTTTAAAAAGCCCACCCGCAATTTCAACCGTTATTTTGGTTTCGTTAAATAGATAGTCTGGATAAAATTGGATTAAATAATGACGACAGATCAAGCGATAGATTTTTTGTTCATCACTATTTAAGGACGCTGAGCGAAGTTGTTTTTCGGTTGGAACAATAGCGTGGTGAGCTGCCACTTTGCTGTCATTAAAACATTTACTCCGCTTACTGCTATCAGCTTGCTTACAAGCTTCAATTGCTTGACCTTCATTATTAGCGATGGCGGCAATAATACTCGCGGCATCTTTATGATGATCTTTTGGTAAATAGCGATTATCTGAACGAGGGTACGTAATTAACTTATGACGCTCATACAAGTTTTGGCAGGTATCTAGCACTTTTTGTGCAGGCATTGAAAACGCCTTTGCCGCATCAATCTGTAAAGCGGATAAATTATAAGGTAGCGGTGCCTGTTGTTTTTTTTGCTTTTGCTCAAGCTCAACCACTTTAGCTGGTTGATTAGTTATACGTGACACAACATTTTCAGCAAGCCCCCTATGCAATACTCGCCCTTCTTCATCTTGATAAGGTTCACATGCTTTACTTGGTTGCCACTTTGCAGCAAATGTTTGCTGCTGCTGAGTTTCAAGGTGAGCTAATACTTCATAAAAAGGTTTCGCTACAAAGTGAGTGATTTCATTATCACGATTAACGACTAAACCTAAAATAGGCGTTTGAACACGCCCAACAGATAGCACATTGCCAAATCCAGCTTTTTGCCCAGCAAGCGTATAGGCTCGAGTTAAATTCATGCCAAATAACCAATCGGCACGTGATCGAGCTAAGGCAGACACACTCAAAGGAATAAAATCGCGGTTCGATTTCAAATTATTTAGTGCTTTTTTAACTGCACTTAAGTTTAAGTCGCTGATCAAGAGTCGTTGAATTTGCTGTTTTTTGGCTTGGCTAAGTTTAACCTGTTCGATCACTTCATCAACCAATAACTGGCCTTCCCTATCAGGGTCGCCAGCATGAATTATTGTACTTGCCTGCTTAATGAGCTTTTTTAGTACAGTAAGTTGTTTGCGTGTTTTTGCTTTAGGTTTTAATTGCCATTGTTCTGGCACGATAGGTAAATGCTCAAATCGCCATTTTTTAAAACTTGCATCGTAATCATCGGGCTCTGCTTGCTCAAGTAAATGACCAATACACCAAGAGACACAATCTCCATTACCAAGCTCTATATAACCATCATGTTTTTTTTGTGGTTTTGGTAGAGCATCTGCAATGGCTCGTGCCAAGGATGGTTTTTCGGCAATGTAAAGTTTCATAACGCAACACTAAATACTGTTTTTATAAACAGTAGTCTAGCACAGGATTTTTAACGAAGAAACGCCTTAAGCTTGCTGGCTTCGTCGAGTAAAAAGATAGATAAGTGGTAGGTAACATACGACCACAGTACCAATATTGATTAGCGGTAGCAGGGTCTTATACATGTAAGTGCTGTAAGACAAATCCCAAAGGTGGCGGTCAACTAAACGGAACAGTTGCAAAATAGGCGCCATTATCACAACCAACTGCCCTAAAACACTTTGCCATAAGTAGACTTTATCTTTAATACCTAAGTAAGCAATGATTGCCATCCAAGCAATATCATTAAAAGCCCAAACGACATAGCGCCAAATATAAATGTCATCAAATTCACGTAAGCCGCTATGAATTAAGGTACCGTATAAAAAGAAACATGCTGTTATTACGGTAAAGTGGAATGCCTGCCAATCTTTGCGGAGGTAGAAAACGAAAATAGCAGGGCTCAGAATGAACACCCAGCTATTATTCAAAATTGAGATGGTATATACAAACCAATCAGGCAAAATTAACTAACCTTAATCTGTTTTACCATCATCGTCGCCACTACCATTACCAGGCATGTAGCTATATTTATCAACTTTTTTCATTTTTATTCTCTATTACATTTGTTAATGAGGCTTAACTTTAATTGATTTACTGCCTTACATCAATAGGTTCAGATTCGTGTGCTTTACCTTGCATAATAGAGATTTCAACACGGCGATTTCGCTTGCGATCTTCGTCGGTTACATTCGGTACTAGAGGCCTGGTTTCTGCGTGGCCGACCACCATCATACGGGACTTATCAAACCCTGGTGCTTTTTCCATTTCACTGGCAACTGCCACCGCACGCTTTGATGATAAATCCCAGTTATTGGTATAAAGCTCATTCGATACTTGGAAGTCATCAGTGTGCCCAGACACGGTTATTTCACCCGGCACATCTTTTAACAGCGTAGCAATATCACGAATGATAGGTTTAAACTTTGGCTGTAAAAAAGCACTACCCGATGGGAATGAACCATTCTCACGAATGCGAATAATAATTTGCTGGCCTAATGACTCAAGCTCAATTGCCCCATCCATAATTTGCTGTTCTAGTTGCTGGGCAATTTTCTTCACAAGTTCATTTGTTTGTTCTTGATCAGCCGCAGAAATTGACTGTTCTAAAGCTTGTTGCTGAGCCGTACTTTGCGATTCACCACCACGTTTATTACCGCGCTGTTCTTGTCGACCACCGGCGGAGCTTTCGTCGCCAGCCTGAAACTCAAGCATTTGTTGTGTCATCTCAACGGTTTGTTGCTGAATCGTTTCAATAGGTGTTGGCTCAGGTTTGCCTGGAGTAAACTCCATGGCAATAACAGAGGTTCCTTTTGGAATATCTTTTACTTCAATTTTATTTTGTACACCAAAAGCAAACTTCATAGAGCCAGCAATTTGCTTAAACTTCAGCACGTCCATTTCAGAGAAAGCAAGCAAGAGTACAAAGAAGCACATTAATAATGACATTAAATCTGCGAAGGTTCCCATCCAGGCGGGTAAACCCGGTGGTGGACATTTGCACTCTTCATCTGACATGCTCTACTCCTCGGTATCAACTTTACGTTTTGATTCGGCTAAGTAGTTTTTCAAAATACCTTCAATTACTTTCGGGTTCTGACCGTCTTGAATACCTAGCACCGCGTCAAGAATTAAGCGTTGATTAAGGGCTTCTTCGTCTTTACGCAGTTCTAGTTTTACCTGAATTGGAATAGCGACAACGTTTGCTAAGAAAGCACCATAGAGAGTTGTTAAAAGGGCAACTGCCATTGCTGGGCCGATTGCCTTTGGGTCATCCATGTTTGATAACATAGCAACCAGACCGATTAGCGTACCGATCATACCCATTGCAGGCGCAATATCGGCAAGTGATTTGAATAAACCAGCACCGAGTTCATGACGGTTAGCAGTAAGAGAAATATCTTTTTGCAGCGTGGCGCGAACGACATCAGCATCATGACCATCCACTAACATATCGACCCCTTTACGCATAAAACCGTTGGGGATTTCAGCTTCTTCTAATGCTAAGAAGCCACCTTTACGTGCAGAATCAGCTAATTCTACTGCTTTTTCAATTAATTCTTCCGGAGATTCGATTTTGAACATAAAAGCTTTTGCTGCCACTTTACCTATGCCCAAAAATTGCCCCATGGTGAAATTTGATAATACAATAAAAATCGAACCACCAAATACAATGACCACCGAAGGCGTGTTGTAAAACATTGCAACTTGGCCATCACTACTTAACACCATCGACATAGCAATTAAGCCTATGGCACCAAGAATACCTATTATGGTTGCTAAATCCACATACCCCTCCAGAGGAACAATTACACGATACACTCAAGTATCAAATTTTTATTATTAACTGCTTATCGGCAAGCAGTTGAAATACTTAAATCATTAAATGAATTAATTTTATTTTAATGTAAGATTTTTAAGCTACAAGTTTAAGCTGTATTTAAAATCGTAAAAATAGCATACTAAAAATGAATTATGCGTAAAAAAACACATCATTCTTTGACCTAGTTTAGCATTCCCCCTAAAATTGGCCTCACTTTCTAACAGCTATCGAGGCCACAATGGCAACAAAGAAACCAGAAAACTTAAGCTTTGAAGAAGCACTGGATGAATTATCTCAAATTGTTGCACAAATGGAGCAAGGTGAATTGTCACTGGAACAATCACTAAAACAATTTGAACGCGGCATTGCGCTAGCAAACGCTTCGTCTGGTAAGTTACAACAAGCCGAACAAAAAGTTGCCATTTTAATGGGTAACGATAGCCAAGCGCCTCTTAGCAATTTTGATTCAAACTTGGACTAATTAAGTGCAATTAAAAGAACAATTACAACGCGCTCGTGAAGACGTTGAAGCACATTTAAATCGCTATTTTGAACAGCCACTTAATACCGAAAAAAACATCAAAGAAGCCACCCACTACGGTGTTCTAAATGGTGGTAAACGCTTACGTCCTTACCTTGTATATGCAACGGGCCGGATGATGGGCGCGGACAAGGCCGATCTTGATATTCTTGCCGCCGCTATTGAGTGTATTCATAGCTATTCTTTAGTTCATGATGACTTACCAGCAATGGATGATGATGACTTAAGACGTGGCCGCCCTACCTGTCATATTGTCTATGGCGAAGCACAAGCCATACTCGCAGGTGATGCCTTACAAACACTGGCATTTGATTTAATTGCCAATCATCAATTTGCTGTTTCTGCGAGCCAGCAAGTAAAAATGATTGCCTCATTAAGCAAAGCCTCAGGTATTGAAGGTATGGTAGGTGGGCAAGCACTGGATATTGAAGCGACCGATAAAGAAATTACAGTTGCTCAGCTAGAGCGCATTCATCAGCTAAAAACGGGTGCCTTGCTTAATTGTGCAATTACACTCGGTGCATTGAGTGCAAAAAGCTGTGATGAACATACACTCGCGCAATTAAACATGTTTGGCCAAGCAATTGGACTGGCTTTTCAGGTACAAGACGATATCCTTGATGTAGAAGCTGATACTGAAACATTAGGTAAGCCACAGGGTTCCGATGTTGCTGCAAACAAAGCAACCTACCCTGCTTTATTAGGGATGGCAGGCGCAAAGCAAAAAGCACAAGATTTGCTGGCTCAAGCCCATCAAGCTCTTGAGGCTATTGATTACGACACCAGCGAATTGGCGAGTCTTGCAAGCTATATTGTTGAACGCAATTATTAATACCTAAAAAGAAAGACAAAATAACTAAAAAATCGGAGCGGCAATCGGCTATAATGCACTCTGGTTAGCGAAGGATGTATAAAAAATCATGACACTTGATAGTAGCAAGTATCCATTATTAAGTTTGGTTGACGAACCAGCACAACTGCGTGATTTAGCGCAAGACAAGTTACCTGCGTTTAGTAAAGAGTTACGCGAATACCTACTTAACTCAGTTTCGCAAAGTAGTGGTCATCTAGCATCAGGTTTAGGCACTGTTGAGTTAACAGTTGCACTGCATTATGTTTATAACACTCCTGAAGATCGTTTAGTTTGGGATGTGGGTCATCAAGCATACCCGCATAAAATCTTAACGGGTCGTCGTGACCAAATGCATACTATTCGTCAAAAAGACGGTTTGCACCCATTCCCATTCCGTGAAGAAAGCCCATACGATACTTTCAGTGTTGGTCATTCGAGCACCTCAATTTCAGCAGCCTTAGGTATGGCCATTGCTGCAGAAAAAGAAGGTAAAGATCGTAAAACCGTTGCTGTTATTGGCGATGGTGCGATCACTGCTGGTATGGCATTTGAAGCAATGAATCACATGGGTGATGTTAATCCTAACGTGTTAATTATCTTAAACGATAATGAAATGTCGATTTCAGAAAACGTAGGTGCACTCAATAACCACTTTGCCCGAATTTTATCTGGCAGCTTCTACACCAATATTCGTGAAGGCAGTAAAAAGCTCCTTTCTGGTTTACCGCCTGTGAAAGAACTTGCTAGCCGCATGGAAGAGCACCTAAAAGGAATGGTCATTCCGGGTACGTTCTTTGAAGAGTTAGGCCTAAATTACATCGGCCCAATTGATGGTCATGATGTAAATATGTTGGTTGATACCTTACGTAATATGCGTAACCTTAAAGGCCCACAGTTACTACATATTAAAACGCAAAAAGGTAAAGGTTATAAGCCTGCTGAAGCGGATCCAATTGGCTACCACGGCGTACCAAAATTTGATCCGAGCATGTCGAAATTACCAAAATCAAAACCGGGTGCTGCCACATTCTCAAATGTGTTTGGTGACTGGTTATGCGATATGGCAGCCCAAGACGACAAGCTAATGGCAATTACCCCTGCGATGCGTGAAGGTTCAGGCATGGTGCGTTTTTCAAAAGAGTATCCTGCGCAATACTTTGATGTGGCGATTGCTGAACAACATGCTGTAACGCTTGCAGCAGGCCTTGCTTGTGAAGGGTTGAAGCCTGTTGTTGCTATTTATTCAAGCTTTTTACAACGCGCTTACGATCAACTTATCCACGATGTAGCATTACAAAACTTACCTGTTTTATTCGCTATTGACCGTGCAGGTATTGTTGGTGCTGATGGTGAAACTCACCAAGGCGCCTATGACTTAAGTTTTATGCGCTGTATTCCTAATATGATTATTATGGCGCCAAGCGACACTAACGAGTGCCGCCAAATGCTTTACACTGGCTACCAATGCAATCAACCTGTCGCTGTTCGTTACCCACGTGGTAGTGCCGGCAATTGTGATGTTGAATCAACAATGAGTGCGATTGAAATCGGTAAAGCGCGTAGTATCAAACAAGGTAGTAAAGTGGCCATCTTGTCGTTTGGTACGCTGTTAGAGAGCGCCAAAGTAGCCGCAGATGAGCTAAATGCAACAGTGATTGATATGCGCTTTATCAAACCTCTTGATACTGAAGCTATTAATGAGTTACTTAGCAGCCATGATGTCATTGTTACTTTAGAAGACAATGCCATTGCAGGCGGTGCTGGTTCTGCTGTGAATGAATATTTGGCTGCAATCAAAGCCGATGTGACTATCTTAAATTTAGGTATTCCAGATGAGTTCATTAAGCATGGCACACAAGATGAAATGCACGCTGAGATGAGCCTAGATGCCAATGGCATCTTAACTCGCATTAAAGAGTTCATGGCTTAAAAACTATACGCAATTCATTAAAAAGGAGCCTCATGGCTCCTTTTTTATTATTTAAAACCATACACATAAAAAATAACTTACCTATTTTCTATTTTCTTGCATCCAATATCTTTAGCTAGCCGTTTATTCATTGAGGTTAACTCGTGAGCACGTATTTTGTCGTTAAACAATACAGGTTGTTTGTTCACATTTGATGGAATATTTAAAAGGTATAGACAAATGAATACGATTAAAAGTAAAGCTATTAAAGATCAACAACTCGCTAATTCAAAACTATCTAAGGTCATGTTTTCTGCCATTGCTCTTGCTGTGATGCTGGGTATTACAGGGTGTGATGGAGATGATGGTAAAGATGGTGCTATGGGAGCTCAAGGTGCAGCAGGGCAAGACGGTACTAATGGTGTCGATGGCCAAAATGGCGCTGACGGTCAAAATGGCGCTGATGGTATGAATGGCAACGATGGCGCTCCTGGCTTTGCATCAGCAACATTTATATTAGCGAACAATGGCTCTGATAATGCGGGCACTATCAACCTCATTGATCAAAATGCCGCTAAACTCACAACATTTAATACTGGTGCTAATGAAGGTGTTGTTTTCGATAGCTTAGGTAATTTAGTGCAAGCTGCTGATTCTGGAAATGGAGCACTGAGTACCGTATGCCAAGTGTTAAACCGTGCAGATGGCATGTACACCAATAATATTGATCGTACATTAACTGGCACAAACACCACACTTGTAAATCCGAAGGGCATACATATCTCTAATAAATATGGTCTTGTTTTTATTGCTGATTTTAATGCTATGCAAGTAACTGTATTTGGTAAAGAAGCTGCAGGCGATGTAGCACCATTAGCAACAACGGTAACTGATGCAACACCATGGGATCTTACGTACGATGAAAATAATGATCGTCTTTACGTCGCACTAACTAATGGTGATGTTGCTGTTTACGACAATTATGTAATGGGTGGTTTTACTGCAACACCAACTCGAACCATTACACCAAGTGATGAAACTGGTACAAAAATTTCAGTCAATATTCATGGTATTGCTTTAGATATGACTAGTAACAAGCTTGTGCTGTCTGATGTAGGTAGTGCATCTGATGCAACAGATGGTGCACTCTTTGTCATTTCAAATGCTGCTCAAGCAGATGGTATGGTAGCGGTTGACCGTCATATAGCAGGTCCAATGTCTATGCTCGGTAACCCTGTGGATATAAGTCTTACTGGCAGCGACTTGCGTGTGGCTGAAAAATCAAATGATGCAGTTTTAGTATTTAGTAATATATTTGCAGGCGAAAGTGGTGATGTATCACCAGATCTCATCACGCCAACAACAAAACCTGAATCAATAACAGAAACCGTTATGCATAATAATATGCAAGATAGCTCTGATAGTATTATGGTTAACATGCCCCTGCTCGGTGTAGCTGTAAGTAGTAACCCAGGAACAGTAGGTCCAACAACAGGTCAAATTAGTCGTTTAAACGCACCTTTAACAGCCGAACTGGCAACGTATAATGCAAATCAAACAATTGAAAGTGTGGCTTTTGATAAGTCTGGCACTAGCTACGCAACATTTGATGATGCAGTTACATCGATGGGTGGTATCGTTATTTCAAACAAGGTTGCAACACAGCGTAACGGCGAAAGTTACGCAACCAACCAAGATAGAACAATCATGGGAGCAAGTACTGGTATTATCTCACCAAAAGGTATTGATATAGCTTCAGATACAGGCATGATTTTTGTTGCTGAATTTAATGCAACAACGCCTGGTGTTCTCATTTTCTCTAGCTGCGCAACAGGTGATGTAAGCCCATTAATGACCCTAAACCCCAGTGCTAGTGCACGCCCTTGGGATGTAGACTATGATCCATCAACTGACAGGGCATTTGTTGCACTTACCAATGGCACAATTGCTGTTTTTGATGAAGTGAAAAGCAAGTGGATGTCAGGTATGACAACCATTACAGGTGAAGATCGTTTAATTACCCCTGCATCGGGCGGCACTGCATTTGCTGCACCAACCAATATTCATGGTATTGATTACGACCCATTAAGTGACTCACTAATAGTTTCTGATGTTGGCTCTGCAGCCGATGCCACCGACGGGAAAATTTATGTGATTAATAGTGCCGCTATGGCCAGTGGTTTAACCAATGTAAGTGTAAATATCGCAGGTCCTGCAAGCCAATTAGGTAACCCTGTCGATATTATGTATACGGGTAATGATTTATATGTTGCCGAAAAATCAAATGGCCTAGTTATGCGCTTTGATAATATTTTAAATAGTCCTAGCGGTGACATTGCAGCAACGGTGAGCTACTCCTTTACCGCCCCAGAGTCTGTGGCTGTTTTACCAGCTTGGCTTAATCACTAACCATCAAAAGGTGTTTAGGTAACGAACGCCTCTATTGGCCTCCAATGCCTTATCTAGCCCTAGGTAAGGCATTTTTTATATCTGCTCACTTAGTTTAGAGAGTATTAACGCATCCAAATTTTAATATCGGCTAAGCCATTGGCTTGCAGTGCGCTGAGCTGCTGATCAACATTGTTGCTTTGCTCGAACTCAAAGGCATCTAATTGCTCATCAAAGGTAATGTTTGCTACACCATCGCCACCGCGCTTTTTAACTTGATGCAGTGCGATATCGGCAAGGTTAACTGAGGTTTCCCAACCAATAACTTGGCCACCCAGTAAAGGTAACGGATAAAAAGACCAACCAATCGACGCAGTGATAGTGGTCGACTGCCCATTCGGTAATCTAAATGGGTTTGCTGCAATTGCTTCACATAAATCGGCCACATAATTGTCTATTGCTGTGCGTTTGAAATCACGTAGTAAGAGTAAAAACTCGTCACCACTCCAACGCGCAACATAGTCAGAACCTTGAGTACGGCTATTCAACAAAGTCGCCATTTGCTGTAAACAGCTATCGCCTGCAAGTGGGCCATACGCATCATTAATGCGGCTGAAGTTATCAAAGTTTATTATTAATAGCACTAGCGACTTACCCTGCGCTTGCAATGACTGTGAGTTACGCTGGAAGTGTTCGATATCTTTAGGGAGCTGATCAAACAAGAAGCGACGGCTACGTAAGCCTGTAAGCTCATCTGAGTGACTAACTAGCTTAAGCTGTGAGTTAACTTGGTTAAGCTTATCGTTAGCCTCTCGAAGCTCTACGGTACGTTCTGTTACTAAGCTTTCAAGGGCTAATTGCTTACGTTTCTCTTGCGCTCTAAATACCCAAAACACGAGGTAGAACAGTAAAATAAAGCTGCTGGTGATCAAGAGTCTAAAATAAATAGTCTCATCAAAACGACGCGGCACTACAAAGCTGTACTCGGTACGACGTGCTTTTTGCCAATCTTCACCACGACGCTTTGCTTCAAGTTGGAACAAAAACGATCCCGGCGGTAAGTTGGTATAGATTGCCTCACGACGAGTATTGGCATAACGCCAGTCACTGTCTAAGCCACTTAAACGATAACGGAACTCGATACTTGAAGGGGCATAATAATCAATCGCGGTATATTTTAACGTTACATCGCGTTCATCAATTTGTAGCTCAGGCTTATTACCTAAAGTTGCGGTACTTAAATGACGAAGCGGCGTGATCAAGCTTTCAATGCGAGGCTTAAGTGCTTGTACACCAAACAGCTCAACGCTCTTTGGTATTTCTACCACACCTTGCAGACTTGGGTACCAAATAGAGTTGCCTGTGTCTGCTACAGCATCATGGCCAAGGCCTGCACAACATTGACTGGCTTTACCGTCAAGTTGACGGTCAAACGATGAGATCACTTGTTCTACTTTTAAACTTTCGATATCAGTACCAAACTGCTCTACAGGCATACGGTATACGCCTTTCATAGTACTGACCCAAATACGTTTTAATTGCTTGTCGTAAACTAGACTGAAAATAGAGCCATACGGTAGACCATCGGTGGCATCTAACTGACGCCACTGGCCTTTGGTACTGCGATAAAATAAGCCATCGTTAAGTGAACCAATTAATATTCCCACTCCTTCGATATTCAAAATACTGGTGACGTAAGCACTTTCTAAACTAGTTTGGTCGCCAATTTTTTCAATCCCGCGGTCGGTAAAGTAATAAGCTCCTTTACTGGTACCTATTAAGCCAAAATTCTGCTCATCATGAACATAAGTAATAAATTTGCTGCTTAAGAAGGCATTGTATGCAAAAGGTGTTAAACCACCATAACTTAAGCGGTACATACCGCGGCCAGTACCGAGCCAAAATCCACCTTTGCTAGAACGGCTTATTGCAAATACTGGGTTATCGCGCAGCGCTCGCCCAGGCACCGTATACAGGTTTTGGTTTTCGTAATAAAACACACCGCGGCCTGTTGCGATGTACAAACGATCACCATCAAATTGTAAGTCGTGCACTGCTGCTCGACCAAACTGATTACTCGGAATTTGATTTACAAAATTCTTGTTGTAGTCGAAGTAGCCAACACCGCTACGGTTAGCCACCCATAATTTGCCATCAGGTGCCTGGCTAATCGCCATCACCGCTTCGGTCATATTTGAGATAGCTGAGTGACGTTCAATACGCCCTTCGTGAGCAAGCCATAAGCCTTCACTGAAGCTTGCCAGCCAAATGTTATTTTGATTGTCACGGAAAATATCGGCAAACCAAATGCTTTGATCGAGCTGGCTAGGTTCAACCCATTGCCAATCTCCTGAATTATTACGGAATAATAAGCGTCCATAAGTAGAGATCCATAGCGCGCCATCGGAGTCGCTCATAAACTTATAAACGGCAGAGTTACTGGCATTTGGCAGTGGGAATGGACGCAGCTCGTCATCTAAATCAAGAAAGTAGGCACCCAGCTCTGAGGCAAGATACAAGTTACCTTCAAGCCACGCCATGTCATGAATAATGGTTTGCGCTAATCGTTCAGGTAGTGAAACCTTGGCAGTCAGCTCTAATCGTAATTTCGCAAAATCAGAAGAGGTATTAGTTAAACGCAATAAGTGACGCTCATTAACCAGCCAAATGCCTTCTGGCGACAATGCCATTTGACTCACTGAACCCACAATTTGCGTAATAGCAGTGGCATTCGAGACCGGTACAATTAACGCGGAGTTTTGATTGAGTGTGACTTGATTTCGAGCAACATAATAAAGGCCATTCGCTGCAATCCAAATACTGCCTTTGGAATCTTCGAGAATATCGCGCACCGGACCTTTAACGTTAAAGGTTTGCGACATCATGGTTTTAGGATCAAGTGTTACTAAACCATTCTTGGTACCAACCCAAAGTAACCCTGTGCTATCGACTAGTAATTTATTGATACCATTACTTGGCAGGAAGTCGCTGTTTTGCGTATTGAAGTTAGTGAACGTATTACCATCAAAGCGGCTTAAGCCAAACTGAGTACCCAGCCACATATAGCCTTGCTCATCTTGAGCAATACTTTTTAATGATTGCGATGGCAAGCCATTTTGGATGTTCCACTGTTTGACGACATAGTCAGTAATAGATGCAAACGCAGGCATGCTGCAAAGCATCAACAAACAGACAACTAGAAATCGCATCATATACTTGCCACCAAGTAACACTTAACTCATCGTTTAAAAAGGCAAATAGCCTGCTTTAAACAAGGCTTGAACACAAATTAATGAAAAAACACCTGCTAAAATATCATCAGCCATGATGCCCAAGCCCCCGTGTAAACGTCTATCTAAAATTCGGATAGGACCTGGTTTAGCGATATCAAAAAAGCGGAACAATAAAAAACCAACCAACAGTGACTGCCAACTCAGTGCAGCACCAATCATGGTGATATAATAACCAGCAACTTCATCCCAAACAATGGCTGGATGATCATGCACACCTAAGTCATCTGCTGTTTTACCACATGCCCAAATACCAAACACGCTGATCACGACAGCAAATACAATTTGTAACCAAAGCGGAAAATACATTGTGGTGAAAATAAATGGCAAGGCAGCAAAGGTACCAAAGGTGCCTGGCGCTTTAGGGGCAAGGCCTAAGCCAAAACCCAGACCAAAAAATTGGTGTGGGCGTTTTAAATTGAATAAACGGTTACTGCTCAAACCGGCTCCTTCGTAAAGTGCTGAAAGCCCTTACCTTGGTAGTTAAACTTTTCGCCGTCAAGCAATAGCTCAATCTCACCTTCGCCACTTTTAATTTGACCTACACAGCTTGCTTCTACACCATATTGGCGCAGTTTCATATCAACCATGCTTTTATTGCTTTCTGGCACAGTAAACAGCAACTCATAGTCGTCACCGTAATTTAAGATATAGTCAAATTGCTCAGCACGTGGAATCGACGAATTTAATGCATCAGAAACAGGCACTTTATCAACATTGATCACCGCACTAACTTGCGATAGCGCTAAAATATGGCCTAAATCAGCTAATAAGCCATCGGAGATATCAATTGCTGAAGAGGCTGCGCCTCGCAAAACTTGCCCCGCTGCTACACGTGGCGTCGGATAATCAAAACGATTATTTAAATAGCTTAAGTGTTCAGGGGCGATATCGAGGCCTTGTTTACGGGCTTCAATGGCTACACCAGCATCTCCTAATGGACCTGTTACATAAATCCAATCGCCCACTTTAGCACCGCTACGGCGCAGTGCTTTGCCTTCAGGCACGATGCCTTTAGCACAAATCGTAATAGTTAAAGGGCCTTGAGTGGTATCACCACCAATGATTTGCACATTGAAGTACTCTGCAATTTCATGCATGCCTTCAGTGAACTCTTCAAGCCACTCTATATTTGCTTTAGGCAAAGTTAGGCCTACCGAAATCCACGTAGGTTCAGCGCCCATTGCCGCAAGATCACTTAAGTTAACAGCTAAAGCTCGATGCCCAAGAGCACGCGCAGAGATGTCATCAAAAAAGTGTACGCCCGCAACTAAAGTATCTGTTGTTACCGCCAATTGACAGTTTTCAGGCACAGTTACTAAGGCACAATCGTCACCAATACCTAGGTTCACATCACGGCGAATAATGCCACGGCCCTTAAAGTAACGATTGATTAATTCAAATTCCTTCATACACAAAAAAGCCGGCCCAAGCCGGCTCTCCTTTACGGGGTTACTTACTTACGCAGTTCTTTCACTGCTTTATCAAGTACACCGTTGACAAATTTATGGCTGTCTTCAGCACCAAACATCTTAGCAAGCTCAATGCCTTCATTGATTGCCACTTTGTAAGGTACGTCTTCACGGAATTTCAGCTCATAGCCAGACAGACGTAAAATTGCTTTTTCGACCATGTCTAACTCATCAGCTGGGCGTGCTAAATGTGGTGCAACGATTTCATCTAATTGCTTACAGTTAACAACAACACCGCGTGCTAGGTCTTTGAAATATTCGACGTCGATCTTAGTCACATCATTTTCAATTAACATTTGCTGTTCAATATCAGCAATTGGGTTGCCGCTTAACTGCCAAGAGTATACGGCTTGAAGTGCTAAGATACGTGCTTTACGTCTTGCTGCTGGTTTCACAGAGATTCCTTAAACTTAAATTTTGTCTAACACATTAACCATTTCAAGCGCGCCTAAAGCAGCTTCGCCGCCTTTATTACCCATTTTGGTACCTGCGCGCTCAATTGCTTGCTCAATGCTTTCAGTGGTTAATACGCCAAATGCAACCGGGATATCATACTCAAGAGATACTTGCGCAAGACCTTTGTTTGATTCGCCAGCGACTAAATCAAAGTGTGGTGTACCACCTCTGATCACTACGCCTAAAGCGATGATTGCATCGTGTTCTTTCTTTGCTGCAACGCGTTTCGCTGCTAAAGGTAATTCAACGGCACCTGGTACGTAAACAACAGTAATGTCGTCATCAGATACGCCACCTGTGCGCTTAAGCTCATCAACAGCACCTGCTAATAGGCTGCTACCAATAAAGTCATTAAAGCGAGAAATGACAATGGCAAATTTTTTGCCCGGTGCGTATTTGTTACCTTCAATAATTTTCATTTAATAACCCTAAAAAATAAGTTTAAGCGGTTGCGATTGCGCAAAAATTACGGCGCATAATACCACAAAAATATAAAAGTAGCCTAGAAAATCTGTTTTCCCTAATTAAGAGCGCGGCTCAACGTAGTCAACCACTTCTAAGTGGAAACCAGATAACGCATGGTACTTCTTAGGACGGCTCATTAAGCGCATCTTTTCAATACCTAAATCAGCCAAAATCTGCGAGCCAACACCTACAGTACGCGATGTACCTTGGAACTTACGATGACTGACATTTTCGCCCGCATCTTCAGCAGCAAAGGCTTTAACGGTTGCTTCTAAGTCTTCAGTTGATTCTTGTTTACCTAAAATAACCAGCACGCCGTTGTGCTCAGCGATATAAGCCATTGCATCTGACAAGCCCCAGCTACGATCAGCACTTCTATCTGATAATAGAATGTCGTTAAAGGTGCTTTGTAAGTGAACACGTACTAGCGTAGGTTCATCTTTCGATACTTCACCTTTTTGTAAAACATAGTGAAGCTGACCATCAATAGTGTCTTTGTAGGTCACTAAATCAAACTCACCGTGATCTGTTGGCAGTTTACATTTAGCAACGCGCTCAATGGTGGTTTCGTTTAGGTTTCGGTATTCGATTAAATCTGCAATAGTGCCAATCTTTAAGTCATGCTCTTTAGCAAATACTTCAAGATCTGGGCGACGAGCCATGGTGCCATCTGCATTTAAGATTTCAACAATCACAGATGAAGGCTCAAGACCTGCTAAACGCGCTAAATCACAACCCGCTTCGGTATGACCAGCACGTGTTAACACCCCACCTGGCTGCGCCATGATAGGGAAAATATGCCCTGGTTGTACGATATCGCTCGGCACGGCACCTTTAGCAATAGCTGCTTGCACTGTACGAGCACGGTCAGCTGCTGAAATACCCGTTGTTACGCCTTTCGCTGCTTCAATCGACATGGTGAAGTTAGTTGAAAAAGCAGCCCCGTTATTTTTCACCATTAACGGTAAATCTAACTGCTGACAACGCTCTTGTGTCATTGTTAAACAAATTAAACCACGACCATGTGTTGCCATAAAATTGATAGCATCAGCACTAATGTGCTCTGCTGCGATAATTAAATCGCCTTCATTTTCTCGGTCTTCATCGTCCATTAAAATAACCATTTTACCGGCTTTAATGTCATCGATAATTTCTTGCGCGCTGTGTAAATTCATAATGTGCCCATGAGAGTATGATTAATAGTGACGTATCTGTACTTATTTAATAAAGCCAGCTTGTGCGAGCAAGCTCATTGATATGTCTGAACGGGAAGGTTGTTCGGCCCCTTTTATTAGGCGCTCTAAATAGCGAGCAATCTGGTCAACTTCTAGGTTCACCTGAGTCCCCACCTGAAATTCTGCAATCGTAGTTTGCTCAGCAGTATGCGGAACAATCGTCAACTTAAAGCGATTTTGCTCGACCTCGTTGACCGTTAAGCTAATGCCATCAATACACACCGAACCTTTGTACGGAATATATTTCATTAAATCGCTATCTGTACTTAGCCAATACTCTGTTGCACGAGCATTAGGGCTGATACTTTCAACGGTCGCAATACCATCAACATGGCCTGACACTAAATGTCCACCTAAACGAGAAATAGGTTGCATGGCTTTTTCAAGATTAACTGTTTGCCCTTTTTTGTAATGTGCAAACCCAGTTAAGCTGATGGTTTCGTTTGACAAGTCAGCACTAAAACCATCGCTATGTTTAGCGACAACTGTTAAACACACACCGTTGGTGGCAATACTGTCACCGAGCTTGACGTCTTTCATATCCAAATTAGCGCTTTGAATACGAATAGCTAGATCACCTTGCTTTTGTGTTAGTTCAACAATTTTACCTGTTGCTTCAATAATTCCAGTAAACATAGTGCTACTCTTTATTTTCAATGTGTGTGGCTTGCTTTGCTTTTACCGCTGTTAGGCGGATGTCATCACCAATCATCACTGTATCAGTAAAGGTCAGCTCAGTGATATCACTCATCATGGTGACTTCTGCAAAGTTTAGTAAGCTTTTGCCCATATCACCTATTAACTTAGGGGCAATATAAACAATGTATTCGTCAATTAAATCTTGCTCAGCAAACACGCCAGCCAGGGTCGCACCTGCTTCGAGCCAAACGTGATTAAATTGTAGTTCAGCAAGACGCTTTAAAAGTGCTGATAAATCAACTTTATTATTAACTGCTGGCACTACTTCGTGTTTAACAAAGTGAGGCCACTTAGTTTGATTATCAAGCGACGTGGTAAAAATTATCACCGGGCTCTCGATGCTGAATAACGCAAGCTCAGGCGTTAACCTATTTTGTGAGTCAATAATGATTCGGGTAGGCTGGCGTAAAGGCAACGAGGTCGGCATGCTAAATGGCAACTCATCAACACGGACATTAAGTTTGGCATTATCGGTAATAACGGTGTCTGCACCGGTTAAGATAGCACAGCTTTGCGCACGAAATGCTTGCACATCTTGGCGCGCTTTAGAACTGGTTATCCATTTACTTTGGCCATTATTGAGTGCGGTTTTACCATCTAAACTGCACGCCATTTTACAAGTTACATATGGCAATCCAGTTTCCATACGCTTTAAAAAGCCTTTGTTTAAATCACGCGCTTGTTGCTCAAGTAAACCAGATGCCACCTCAATGCCAGCATCGGCTAAAATCTGTAGGCCACGACCACTCACCGCGGGGTTTGGGTCAACCATAGCAGCAATCACCTTGCTAACACCCGCGGCTTTTAAACCTTCGGCACAAGGCGGAGTACGCCCATAATGACTACAAGGCTCTAAAGTGACATAGGCAGTGGCGCCTTTTGCGTTGTCGCCAGCCACGGCTAATGCATTGACTTCAGCATGGCCCTGCCCTGCGATTTGATGAAAGCCTTCACCGACTATTTCGCCATTTTTAACCAGTACACAGCCAACATTAGGATTTGGCGTCGTAGTAAAACGGCCGTGTTTAGCAAGCTCAATGGCACGCGCCATATAAGCCGTATCAAGCTCTGTAAATGACATGATTAATCACCTAAACGAGCGATTTCTTCGCCAAACTCGCGAATATCTTCAAATGAACGATAAACCGAAGCAAAGCGTACGTAGGCCACTTTGTCGAGTTTCTTCAGAGATTCCATGATGCACTCACCAATCAAATGGCTAGAGATTTCACGTTCACCCGTGGCACGAAGTTGAGATTTAATGATGTTAACGACTTCGTCGACCTGCTCAGTGCTGACTGGGCGTTTTTCTAAAGCGCGATGCAAGCCATTCAGTAACTTGTCTTCATTGAATGGTTCGCGGCTACCATCTTGCTTGATGACTCTTGGCATCACAAGTTCAGCGCCTTCAAAGGTGGTAAAGCGCTCATGGCATTCGTTACATTCACGTCGACGTCTCACTTGATGACCACCGCCAACAAGTCGAGAATCAATTACTTTGGTATCTTTTGCTGTGCAAAAAGGGCAATGCATAAGGTTCAACTTCCGTTTATAAAAAACAAAAAAAGGCCGCTTTATAAGCGGCCTTTATAATAGCAAAAAACAACGCTATTGTTATCTTAATTACGGTTTAACCAGTAATTAAGCGTAAACTGGTAATTTTTTACAGATAGCTTTAACTTTCTCTTTTACTTCTGCTTGTACAGACTCATCGTTGATGTTGTCTAGTACGTCACAGATCCAGCCAGCAAGCTCTTTTGACTCAGCTTCTTTGAAACCACGGCGAGTAATAGCCGGAGAACCAATACGAAGACCAGACGTTACGAACGGTGAACGTGGGTCGTTTGGTACTGAGTTTTTGTTAACTGTGATGTTTGCATTACCTAGTGCAGCGTCAGCATCTTTACCTGTGATATCTTTATCGATTAGGTCAAGAAGGAATAAGTGGTTGTCTGTTTTACCAGAAACAACTTTGTAGCCACGCTCTTGTAGTACTTCAACCATCGCTTGTGCGTTCTTAACAACTTGTGCTTGGTACGCTTTGAATTCTGGTTGTAATGCTTCTTTGAAAGCAACCGCTTTAGCAGCGATGATGTGGCATAAAGGACCACCTTGACCGCCAGGGAATACAGCGCTGTTTAGCTTTTTGTAGATCTCTTCATCACCACATGCAGAAACGATTAGACCGCCACGAGGACCCGCTAATGTTTTGTGAGTTGTTGTTGTAACAACGTGTGCGTGAGGGATTGGGCTTGGGTATACACCAGCCGCGATAAGACCAGCAACGTGAGCCATATCTACGAATAAGTACGCACCTACTTTATCAGCGATTTCACGGAATTTAGCCCAGTCAACAACGCCTGAATATGCTGAGAAACCAGCGATGATCATTTTTGGCTTATGCTCTAATGCAAGTGCTTCAACTTGAGCGTAATCAATTTCGCCTGTTTCTTCATTTAGGCCGTATTGAATTGCATTGTACGTTTTACCAGAAAAGTTAACGTGTGAACCGTGAGTTAAGTGACCACCATGAGCTAAGCTCATACCTAGTACTGTATCGTGTGGCTGAAGAAGTGCTTGGAAAACAGCTGCGTTTGCTTGTGAACCCGCATGTGGTTGAACGTTAGCGTAATCAGTGCCGAATAACTCGTTTGCACGGTCAATAGCTAGTTGCTCAACAACGTCAACATGCTCACAACCGCCATAGTAACGTTTGCCTGGGTAACCTTCAGCATATTTGTTGGTAAGCTGAGAACCCTGCGCTTCAAGTACGCGTGGGCTACAGTAGTTTTCAGACGCGATCAGTTCGATGTGCTCTTCTTGACGAGCAGTCTCTTTAGTGATGGCTGCAAATAACTCTGGATCGAAATCCGAAATATTCATGCTACGTTCTAACATGGGGTCTCCTAAGGCAACGTGTATGGTGTTTTTTGAAGGCTGTATTGTACGCTTAAAACGCACTTTTGCCTATCTTGTAAAGGTGAACATATTTAAACAGGGATTGAATTTATTTCACAGTGTTTTAATAATGATATTTTTTTATTGATACATAACAAAAATTTATGAATTTAAAATATTCCATAGCTTTTTAAAATGTTATTTCAACAAATAATCGCGCTGTTACATTGCGTTTTTATAGGGACAAACTAAGCTTATAGGACTGGTCAATATCAAGGATGGTATAAGTTCATGTTAGCTAAACCAATATACGAATTAGTCCCCTACGGATACTTTTTTCTCGGCATCAGTTGTATCACATTAGCCAATGATTATGTGCCCACATTAATCGGTGTCATCTTATTTTTATTAGGTGCTAACATTTGGCGGATGCGTTCTGAAGCCAGAAGAACCGATCATTCAAGCCAGCGAGTTAAACAAAAGAAACTTCGCTATTACTATGAATTTAAACCCTTTATTATTTTTATTTCGGCATTCACTTTGATGCAATGGACACAAAATGAACTCGTCTCTGTGATCAGCATTTTGCTGTGTATTGCGGCTGGGGTCATTCTAAGTATGCGGGTTTTAAACCGTCATAGTCATTCGTTACTTCATTAAAAGACTGCATTAAAAAGAGCGGCTTAGCCGCTCTTTACTTGCTGTTATGCTAATTTATTTAACAGCTCAGTGCGAAGCAATTGATAATCAAACTTAATATCTTCAGCTAAACACTGTTTTGCTAATGCATCTGCCAGTGGTTTCGGCATAGGCAATTCGATGTCTAAAATTTGCTCTACGCTGTCTTTGAATTTAGCTGGGTGTGCAGTCGCTAAAAAGATACCTGCACTGCCATCAGCTAGATTTTCTTTCAAGCCCTGATAAGCAATTGCAGTATGAGGCTCTGCGATGTAACCGGTTTGATGAATTTTTTTCATCACCTCTTTTGTTTCTTCTTCACCTACACAGCTTGAATAAAAGTCATCATAGCTAAACCATTCGTTATCTAGCATAAATTGCACTCGTGGCCAGTTATTCGGTTTACTAACATCCATAGCGTTCGATAACGACTCAAGGGTGTCATTTGGCGCCCACTCTTTGCTTTGTAAGAAACGTGGCACTGTGTCGTTTTGGTTAGTGGTAGCACTTAATTTCGCTACAGGCATACCAAGCACAGCACCAATCATTGCAGCGCACACATTTCCAAAGTTACCACTAGGTACTGAGATATGCGCTTTACTGCGCTGCTCTTTAGGTAATTGAGCAATCGCTTCAAAGTAATAGCACACCTGTGCAACCAAGCGACTGATATTGATTGAGTTTGCTGAATTTAGACCTAGCTTTTGTTTAACTTCGTCGTCTAAAAAGGCTTGCTTTACCATACTTTGGCAATCATCAAAGCTGCCATCAACCGCATAGCAGTGAATGTTATTACCTAAAGTAGTGAATAGTTTTTGCTGCGCTAATGAAATTTTACCTTTCGGGTATAAGATCACGACATCGATATTAGGCTTATTATAAAAGGCATGGGCAACCGCCGCCCCTGTATCGCCTGATGTAGCCGTTAAAATCGTGACTTTTTCGCCCTGATTAAATTGCGCAAGACACTCAGCCATAAAACGGCCGCCAAAGTCTTTAAACGCAAGCGTTGGGCCATGAAATAATTCAAGGCAATAAATGTCTTTTTCTACTTCAACTAATTTCACATCAAAGTTAAACGCATTTTGCACCATCTGTGCAACGGTATCGGCAGGAAGCTCGTCACCAATAAGGTGTGATAAAATCTTGCTGCTACGACTAACAAAGTCTAAATCAAGTAACGCATCAATGTCTTGAATTGGCGTAAGGCTATTAGGGAAGAATACACCTTGATTACGCCCTAAACCCGTTTTTACCGCTTCAACAAACGACACCTGTTGTGTTTCATCTTTTAAATTATGTAATTGCATGTTTATTCCTTAAATTCTTTAAAGCTGTCGTGTGCCAAGCTGATCTAGTTGACAGATGTGGCAGAAGCCCTGCTCATTGATGTAATTATCATTCAGCCACGCTGCACACTTTTGTGCAGCTTCAAGGCTCTTACACACGGTAAATAATGTTGGCCCAGCCCCCGAAATGCTGACTATCTCTGCGCCAAACTCAGGTAAAGCACTTTTAGCTTCTGCAAAGCCTTGAATAAGCGGTGCGCGATGTGGCTCGGCTATTTCATCACTCATAATGGAGAGCGCTGCATCAAAGCGACCTATTAGTAATAAACTACTAAACGCAGAGAGTCGCTGTGCAAACTCAACACTGTCATGCATTGATAATTGCTTTGGCAGTACTGAGCGCGCTTTTGCGGTATTCAGTGAAAAACCTGGAAAAGCCGCTACGTAATACCATTGATTATCAACGGGTAACGAAATTGACTTGTTCGGAATAAGTTCACCAGTTAATTGCAAGCCACCCAAGTAACATGGTGTGATGTTATCGTAATGACGGCCGCCACTAACAATAGCTTCAAAATCAGCCATCAACTCGATAAGTTGCTCTTGAGATAAATTCGTTTCAGCGAACTTATCAAGGGCTGCAAACGCAGCCACTACAGAGCACGCACTTGAACCTAAACCAGAACCAATTGGTAAGTTCTTTTTAAGTTCAAGTTTTACCGCAGGCATAGTCGGCGCAACGTGTTCTTTAAAATGAATTAAACATTGATAAGCCAAGTTTTCTTCAGCATTAGCAGGCAGTTTATGGGCATAGTCGCCAGAGCAAACAAAAGTATCTTGCTCAGCGGCACTCACCTCAACAACATCACCTAATAAGGTGCCATCGATAGGTGCTAGCGCAGCACCTAAAGCATCAAAGCCGACAGCAAAATTCCCGATTGAAGCGGGTGCATATACACGGATCATGACCAGCTCCTAACGTGTTAACGTTTTTAAAATGTCGGCAAATACGCCTGCAGCCGTTACTTCAGCACCTGCGCCATAACCACGGATCACAAACGGACGAGGTTGATAATATTGACTTAAGATGGCCAGTGCATTTTCACCGTCACGGATATCGTAAAGAGCATGGCTACTATCTACAGCTTCAATGCCTACTTTACATTGACCGTTTTCAATAGTGCCCACATAACGAAGTACTTTACCTTCACTTGCAGCGCTTTGAATGCGGTCGTTAAACTGTGCATCAAGTGATGGTAGTTTTGCCATGAAATCTGCTACAGAATCACCTTCTGCAAACCCTTTTGGTAAAACAGATTCAACTTCGATATCGCTTAGTTCTAACTCAAGACCCGATTCACGAGCAATGATCAGTAGTTTTCGAGCAACATCAGTGCCTGATAAATCATCACGCGGATCTGGCTCTGTAAATCCACTTTCTTTTGCTTTTAACGTTGCTTCGCTAAGTGATAAACCATCTTGTAGCGCACCAAACATATACGATAATGAACCAGACAAGATACCGCTGAACTTAATAAGTTCATCACCGGCACCAAATAGCGATTTCAGATTATCAAGAACCGGTAAGCCGGCACCTACGTTTGTTTCGTATAAAAATTTACGATTATTCTTTTGTGTTGCTGCAACTAAATCTTGATAGTAAGCATACGAGCTAGTATTGGCTTTTTTATTTGCCGCAACGACATGGAAACCAGCATTCAAGAAATCAACATATTGCGCAGCAAGTTTATCGGCTGAGCTACAATCTACGATCACTGGATTGATTAAGTGATTTTGTTTAACAAATTGCTCAACCAGATTTAAATCAAATGCCTGCTCTGACTCGGCTAGTTTGTCTTGCCAGCCATCAAATGCAATGCCTTCGCTATCTAGATAAAGCTGTCTTGAGTTAGCAACACCGTATAAGTTCAGTTTAATGTTACGTTTTTCAAGCCATGCTTGTTGACGCTTTAACTGCTGAATAAGTTCTTGGCCTACTAAGCCACAACCAAGTAAAAACACATCGATTGAAGGAATGTGAGTAAAGAAGTTCTCATGGCACACTTTCACCGCGTCGTTGCATAACTCACCGTCGATAACCGCTGAAATGGCGCTTTCTGTTGAATCCTGTGCAATAGCAACAATGTTAACTTGGGCTTGTGCTAATGAGGCAAAGAACTTAGCAGCTAAGCCTTTGTGCGCACGCATGTTATCACCCACTAAAGTGACAATAGCAAGGTTACGTTGTACTTGAACTGGTTCGATTAAACCGGCTTGTGATTCCAATTCAAAAGCAACTTGAAGCGCTTCAAGCGCGAGCGTTAAATCGCTTTCGTGAACACAAAAACTGATACTAAACTCACACGAAGATTGAGTGATTAGCACAATTGAAACATTGTCGTGTGCCAGCGCATTAAATACTTTTGACGCCATGCCCACTTTGCCTTTCATACCTGGACCAGACACAGTTAACATAGCCAGGTTTTGTAAGCTTGATAGCGCTTTAACAGGTTCGTTCGATACACTGTCGTTGCTGATCACAGAACCTTCAGCGCGTGGGTTATGAGTATTTTTGATCTCACACGGCACGCCTGCTTTAGCACAAGGTAAAATCGTTTTCGGGTGCAATACTTTCGCACCAAAGTAAGAAAGCTCCATTGCTTCTTTATAGGATAATGAATCAACTTTAGAGGCTTTTTTGATATAGCGCGGATCCGCATTGTAAACGCCATCTACATCAGTCCAGATCTGGCATACATCAGCTTCTAAACATGCCGCAGCTATTGCTGCTGAGTAATCTGAACCATTGCGACCAAGTGTTGTTAGTTCCCCCTGCTCATTGGCAGCAGTGAAACCCGGCATGATATAAATAGTGCTCGGTGCTGCTTTTAATGCAGCTTGAAAACGTAACTTACTTGCGGTCAAGTCAGCTTCAGCATCAATGTAGCCACCTACAGATGCAATACAGTCTGTTGCTTCTAAATAACGAGCATTACTTTCTTTAAGCATACACTCCATCAAGGCAACACTAACGCGCTCACCAAAACTAATTGCATAAGCACGTACTTGGTCTGGGCAACACTTCAAAAGTGCAACACCATCCAGTTTATTCTTAAGTTCGTTTAAATCAGGCCAATTCACTACCTGACCAAAGTCAGCTTCAACAGCAGCTTTTAATTGTTCACAGCGCGCAACCAATGCTTGCCATAACTCACTAAAATCTTGCCCCTGCTCTGCAGCGCTTGCTAATGCAACTAATGAATCTGTCATGCCACCTGGTGCTGACAGCACTAACAGCATTTCATCGCGTAATTCTTCTTTGACTAACTGAGCTACCTGTTGCAAACATGCGTAGTCGGCCAAGGACGACCCACCAAATTTTAATACTCGCATTATTTATGTTTCCTCATTCCATAAACGAAAAAGGCCTGTGTTCTAGTGAACACAGGCCTATAAATTTGTTGCACCGACCTATGCCACTATCCCGTAAGGATGATGGTTGTAATAATAATGGTCGTTGCGTGATTAAATGTTTTCATAGCCTTTAGACTGCCTTAAATGTAGCCAAGCTGTCAACCCTTAAAGAAAAGATAAATTATGCACTTTTGTTATACAAAAGATTAATGAATACCAAACTTATGCAAAGTTGCTTTCAGTCGAACAATATCTATTGGCTTATCGATGAAATCAATGGCTCCCAAACTAACTACTTTTTGCTTCATTTGCGCTTGAATATCAGCTGAAATCACTATAACAAAGCACTCTATTTTCTCTGCTTTGATCGTTTCAAGTACAGCAACACCATCTAGCTCTGGCATAGTTAAATCCAAACACAATAGATCAAAGTTTTGCTCGCGTAGTAAAGCAAGTGCTTCTCGACCATTGGTTGCTTGTTGAATATCAGCACTTAAACAGTTACCTAAGCACCGAACTACTTGTTTGCGAGCTATACTTGAATCATCACAAACCAGTATTGAAAAATTAGGGTTATTCATGAATATAAAAATCTTCGCTGTAGCAAATACAACATCTAAAAAGGCTAAAGTAAAAGACAAGCGAAATTTATAACACACTTTTATTGGTGCAGTAAGGTTAAGTTTTTTTAAAAAATAGTAACAATTTATAAATACTCCAGTAAAAAAGGATTTATTTATTTATTTTTAACCGTTTATTAGCTAACTTTAGAACTAATTGAATGTATTACAAATGTAACCAAGGAGCTATGGGTATTCTATGTTACAGAAAAGCCTATCAAAAGAATTGTTAACAAATGTGCTCTCGGTCTACTTCTTACTCACTTTTGTAGTGACCTGTGGGCAGGTTATTGCTGAATATGTAAACACTAAAGATTACATTCGTGACGAATTAACCACTTTACAAAAAACATTTAGCCGTAGTTTAACCCGTGCAATTTGGGAACTTAACGATAAACAAACCATCACAACAGCTGAAGGCTTACTCGCAATCCCTATGATCGAAGGCATTATTGTGCGCGATGATAGTGGCGAGGTACTCTCACAATTAGGTCGCTCATTAGATATTCACGAGCTATATAGCCAGCAGTTAGTGCAAGAAGAAGCGATAATTGAAGATACACCATCCGGTTTATTCGGCTATACATTTCCGCTTATTTTTGAGTTTTCGGGTAAAACAACTCAAGTAGGCGATGTAACCTTATTCTCAAGCCGAGAAGTGGTATTTAGCCGCATCATGATCTCTATTTATTTTCTAATCGGTAACGCAATGATCAAAACCACCTTTTTGATCATACTTTTCTTACTAGCATTTAGAAAACGCTTAACTGAACCACTTGCGCAATTTACAGAACAAATTGAAGATCTTGAACTAAACGATTTAGAAGGCCGCCATATCGAGATCCACACAACTGAACACAACGAATTAAAAGTAATGGAAGAATCTTTTAACCGTTTAATAGATAAAGTTGTTCTCTACCGAGAAGAGCTGGAACATACTCAGAAAGAGCTTGTACTTAGTAATGAAAAACTCGACCAACATAATTTACAGTTAGAGCAAGAAGTCGCGCGCAAAACATCTAACCTTAGCCAAGCGATGATGGATTTGCAGCAACAGAAATATGAATTAGAAAAACAAAAGCTAACACTGACTGAAGAGATAGACCTTCGTAAACAAACTGAACAAGAACTCATAACCAAGCAAACTGAGTTACAGCGCTATGTTGATGAGTTGAACTTAGCACAGGAGCGCCTAGTCGGCTCCGAGAAAATGGCTGCTTTAGGCGGCTTAGTTGCAGGTATTACCCATGATGTAAATACACCAATCGGGATTGGTGTGACTGCGACTTCATTTTTACAAGAACGTTTAGATCAGATTGAAGCGGCATACAAAGAAAAAACCTTATCACCAAAAGCGCTTGAAGAGTTTATTAATGACGCCAAGCAAAGCACTAGCTTACTTACTAGTAATTTAGACCGTGCATCAGAGTTGGTTGCAAGTTTCAAACAAATTGCAGTCGATCAAGCTAGTGAAGCAGTACGTACTATTAATTTCAAAGAGTATTTAGGTGAAGTGATCCGCTCTTTACATCCAAAACTAAAGAAAACATCTCATCATATCAATTTAGATTGCCCTGAAGATTTAACACTCAACCTGCCTGCAGGCGCTATTAGCCAAATTTTTACAAACTTGATCATGAACGCACTTATTCATGGCTTTGAAGGTATTGAAAGTGGCATCATAGATATCATAATTAAAGACGAAGAAGATGAAGTCGTTATCGACTTTAAAGATAATGGTAATGGTGTATCCGAACATCAGCTAGAAAAACTGTTTGACCCGTTCTTCACAACCAAGCGTGATCAGGGTGGCAGTGGGTTAGGTACTCATATCACTTTAAACTTAGTGAAGCAAACCCTTGGCGGTGATATAGAAGTAACAAGCGAAGTTGGAAAAGGCTTGCATTACCATATTAGTTTCCCAAAAAACATGCCTAAACCGCTCTCAATGTTTAACTCATAAGCAATTCGTACTGATGGCGAAATGATTCATTTCGGCATCAGTTTTTTATTGTTATGATTGGGCAAATTTATTGAAAGGATTAGCCTAATTATGTGGTTTAGTAACCTTATCTGCTACCGTTTTAAACAAGACGTTTCATACTCTCAAGAAGACTTCGACAAAGCCCTAGAACAAGATCTGTTCCGCTCATGTACAGGCCAAGAGCTTTCAACATTTGGTTGGACAAAAGCCTTTGGTAAGCATGGTCAAACTCTATCTCACTTCTCTCAAGACAGCATTTTAGTATGCGCTAAGCGTGAAGAAAAAGTACTGCCTGCGGCCGTTATCAACGAATTGGTTGCAGAGAAAGTTGAGCAAATCGAAGCGGAAGAAAACCGTCCGGTAAAGAAAAAAGAAAAAGACGAACTAAAAGAAAATATTCTGCACACTTTACTGCCTCAAGCATTTAAAAAGTCGAGCCTACAGTTTGCGTTTATTGACCAAAAGAATGGCTGGGTTGTCGTTAACAGCGCAAGCTTTAATAAAGCAGAAGAGCTTTTAGCCCTACTTCGTAAATCACTTGGCACGCTACCTGTCGTACCTGCATTTGCTAATTATGATTTAGATGTATTTTTAACAGATTGGTTAACTAATTTCAGCACTCCTGAAGGCTTCTCTATCGGTAACGATGCAGAGCTTGAAGAAGCCGATGACAGTGGTGCTCAGGTTAAATTGAAAGGCCATGACTTATCATGTGACGAAGTAAAGTCACACCTAGAAAATGGTAAGCGCGTAACTAAACTGGCTCTTGATTGGCAAGAACGCGTTAAGTTCATGCTACAAAACGATGGTTCGATTAAGCGTCTAAGCTATTCAGAAACATTAAAAGAAGAAAACGCCGACATTCCAAAAGAAGATATGGCGGTAAAACTTGATGCAGACTTCATCTTAGCGTCAGAAGAAATTAAACAGTTGCTAGAAGAGCTGACCCAAGGCTTAGGCGACGCTGAAGATTTATAAAATTAACCTAAATGTTAATTAACAAAAAGCGCGACTTGGTCGCGCTTTGTGTTTTTAGCTATTCAGTAAAAATGGCTTTGACCTCATCAAGCATATCGTGATATTCGTCTTCATTAAATAACTCAAGCGATTCTATTACGCCTTTATCTACATATGTTTGCAATGCTGCCGATTTGTCAGAAACCTGCAAGATGCCTTCTAAAATCGCGCCAATACGAATAAAGTCAACATAGCATATATGCTCTGGACGATAGTTTGGATTTGCCCAGCTTTCAGCAACTTCGACGAACTCATCAGTAAAGCCCCAAGCACGCATAATTGCGCCACCTACTTTGCCTCCTAACTTTTGGATAGCGTGTGCCAAAAAACTTGGATTTGCAAAAACTTCAGGGTGCTTTTCAGCCTCAGTCAAAATTGGCAACACGCCTATGTTATAGACTAATGAAGCTAGCGTAATGGTATCTCGGTTCAGTGATGTTTGCTTATTTCGACGTAAGAAAAAGTCCATTAGAGTAATTGAGTGACATGCAACTTTAAGGGTTTTTTGCCATGCTTTATCCATATACCCTTTTATCAGCTCATTATGCGATACAAACAATTGTTCCATCGCCATTGCGGTGGCAATATTTTTGATTTGACGTAGACCAATTCGTGTGACGGCTTGATGAAGATTGGTGACTTTAACTGAGCGCCCCATAAATGCACTGTTGGCCACTTTAATCATTCGTGCCGATAACGCTGGATCATGGGAGATAACATCTGCCATATCCATCAAGTTTACTTCTGGGTTATCTGCTGCTTGCCTCACTTTTACTGCAACTTCAGGTAATGTCGGTAACACTAAAGTGTCATTATTTATTCTGTCGACCAATATGGTCAGTAATGCATTCTCTGTTGACATATGCGTGCCATCCTCTTGGGTTAGTTTGCCAAAATAAAGACAAACTAATGACTGACATTATTAGATTAGTTCTTGTTTTAGTATTGTCTAACTTAACGCTAAAGTTAAGAAAATCACAGAAATTATCTCTTTTTATGCTTTTTAATCATGTAACTGATAAATAAACATCGCTTCTAGCGCTGTATACTTGCCATGTATATGGCAGGTTTGCTTTAATGCATACACTTTTTGTTTTAATAACAATGACTCTCACTAAAATCGGGAACGGGCAAAATGACATTAAATAAAATTAGCCAAGCACTTATCTTATCAGGTGCTGTTTTTCTTGGTGCATGTTCTGATCAGCAAGCAACCACTTCTCAAACTCAGCCTGCTGCAGAGCAAACAAAGCAAAGTATTGAACAGAACAACCCACAACTTATCAATGCAGATGAAAACCGTTTAGACATTTACACAGACTTCACACTTACTTCTGATCTTAGCCACCTGAGTGATAACCAAAAGCAAATGGTTGGTAAGTTGATCGATGCCTCAAAAATTATGGATGAGCTATTCTGGCGCCAAGCATTTGGTGAGAACAAAGACGCTTTCTTAGCAAAAATCAATGATGAAAAAGTTCAAAAGTTTGCAGATATCAACTACGGCCCTTGGGATCGCTTAAACGGCGACCAAGTTTTCTTATCAGGTTATGAAGAAAAGCCTCTAGGCGCTGAATTTTACCCAAGCGATATCACTAAAGAAGAATTAAACAACGCAATCGTTGATGACAAAACAGGTCTTTACTCAGTGATCAAACGTGACGAGAAAGGCCTTCTTTACAGTGTGGCTTACTCTGTTGAGTACGCACAAGAGCTAGAAAAAGCAGCCAACTTGTTACGTGAAGCAAGCAAGCTAGCTGATGATAAAGAATTCGCTAACTACTTAAGCATGCGTGCAGATGCACTAGTAAATGATGACTTTCAACCATCTGATTTTGCATGGATGGATATGAAAAATAACCCTATTGATGTGGTTATTGGTCCTATTGAAACCTATGAAGATCAACTATTTGGTTACCGTGCGGCGTATGAATCTTATGTACTAATCAAAGACTTGGCATGGAGCGAGCGTTTAGCTAAATTCGCTGCTTTCTTACCAGAGCTACAAAAAGGTTTACCTGTAGACGAAAAATATAAGCAAGAAGTCCCAGGTTCAGACGCTGACTTAAATGCTTATGATGTCGTTTATTACGCAGGCCACTCAAATGCGGGTAGTAAAACAATTGCTATCAACTTGCCAAATGATGAGCAAGTACAGCTAGAAAAAGGCACACGTCGTTTACAGCTTAAAAACGCAATGCGTGCTAAGTTCGATAAAATCTTAGTGCCTATTTCAGAGCAGCTAATTGTTCCTGAGCAACGTAAACACATTACCTTTGACGCTTTCTTCGCAAACACTATGTTCCACGAAGTAGCGCACGGTTTAGGCATTAAAAACACCATTACGGGTAAGGGTACTGTTCGCCAATCATTGCAAGAGCATGCAAGTGCCCTTGAAGAAGGTAAAGCGGATATCTTAGGTCTTTACATGGTTGAGCAATTACTTAAGAAAGGCGAGATCACTGACGGTACATTAGAAGATTACTACATCACCTTTATGGCTGGTATCTTCCGTTCAGTGCGTTTTGGTGCTTCAAGCGCACATGGTAAAGCGAATATGATCCGCTTTAACTTCTTCGCTGAAGAAGGCGCATTTTCTAAAAATGCTGACGGCTTATACAGCGTTAACATGGAGAAAATGAGCCAAGCAATGGAAAAACTATCGCGCTTAATCTTAACGATTCAAGGTGACGGTGATTACCAAAAAGTTGATCAGCTAATCGCAACTCATGGTGAGATCAAAGCTGAGCTAGCGAAAGATTTAGAAAAATTAAGCCAAGCTAATATCCCAGTTGATGTTACTTTCAAACAAGGCAAAGAAGTATTAGGCCTTTAATACCAGCCTTGTCTGATATAAAAAACGCTGCAATTGCAGCGTTTTTTATTATTCACGTGCGACAAAACTTAATCCATATTTGCTATTCAGCTGGACTATATCACCACTAATCAACATCTTATTAAACTCTGAATTAAAGTCCTCTATAAACTCATTAAGCTCCCGTTGCTTAGTGAAACCATAATAGCCTTGATTCACCGTAATGATTGGCGACAGCATGATGACCTTACTAGAAATTGATAAATCATCAATAATCGGAAGAGCAGCTCGCGGGTGAGTCATCACTAGATCAACTCGATTATGCATTAACTGTAAAAAACTAGCTTTAACACTCGCCACTTCTGACAAAGTTAAACTTGATTTATTGCGTTTAAATTCTGAACCATAATTCCAACCCCGAGTAATACCAATCACGTCTTTACGTAAGCTTGCGAAATTACCAGCCCAAGTTACATCGCTATTTTTTTTGGTAAAAAAGACAATAGGATCTTCATAAAATGGCAAGGCACTAAATTGCATATATTGTTGACGTTGAAGAGACTTATAAGGACCGATAATGGCATCTGCATGGCCTTGCTCAACCATTTTTAAAGCACGCTTTAGTGGCATGATATCGATGACGAGTTCATGCCCAAGGCGTCGACAAATTTCATGAGCAATATCAGCACCTAAACCAATCACTGTACCTTGTTGATCTTGTTCTAAGATTGTGGGGAAATGGCTCCCAACAAAGTAATAACTTTTTGCTGTTACGGAAAATGAACATAGAAAAGCCAATACGGCTATTACTGTGCTTTTCACTTTTATTAGTCTCTTATTTTTCGCATCTACTTAGCTTAGCGCAATTTAATATGATTGATTAAAAATGTGCTCTTAGTTGCTCTATTTGTTCATCGCTATATGGAACTGCCGGTAATTTACCCCAAATAGGCGCAGGCCAAGCCGGATCGGTAGTGAAGCGTGCAATATGATGAACATGTAATTGCGGCACCATATTACCCAATGCTGCTATATTGAGTTTGTCTGGGCTGAATACCTGTTGTAACAACTTACTCAGTTTGCCCGACTCTTGTAATAAGGTAATTTGTAGCTCTTCAGACAGATCGATAATCTCTTTAACGTCCGCAACTCTTGGCACTAAGATAAACCAAGGGTATTGGCTATCATTCATCAGCAATACTTTACACAGTGGCCAATCCGCAAGTTCAATGCAGTCGCGTTGTAGTTCTGGGGCCAGAGAAAACGACGTATCAGTATTTTTCATCAATAAATCCTTTGATATTGGGTAATCAAATCCTACTTTATAGCATTTTGTTGCAGTTGCCTAAGCTTACCATTAACATCATGGCAGTTTTTATTCGAGCGAAGGTACTCCTGTGCTAAAAAAAATTAAATCTCTCTCACTTGCTCTGCCAGTGGTGGCCACTGCATTTAGTGTGACTGCTGAACCACTCACACTTGAGCGTATTTTTGACGATCCAAGCTTAGCAGGCAAAGCGCCTGTACAACTTAAATTCTCTCCAGACGGCAGTCGTGTCACTTACCTGCAAGGTAAAACCGATGATTACAACCGCTACGATCTATGGGAATACAACTTAAAAGATAACAAAAACCGCTTATTAGTTGACTCTGCTGCGCTATTTTCTGGTCCAGAAAACTTATCTGATGAAGAAAAAGCACGCCGTGAGCGCCAACGTATTTTTGGTAAAGGGATCTTAGAATATAAATGGTCTAAAGATGGTAAAGCGCTTTTATTCCCACTTAATGGCGACCTTTACTATTACGAGCTTGCCTCAGCTAAAAGCCGCAAATTAACCGACACAGACGCATTTGAAACCGATGCACGCTTCTCACCTAAAGGGCACTTCGTATCGTTTATTCGTGAGCAAAACCTATACGCACTTAACTTAAAAACGGGTCAAGAAATCCAATTAAGTAAAGATGGTGGCGGTGTTATTAAAAACGGTATGGCCGAGTTTGTTGCGCAAGAAGAAATGGGCCGTATGACTGGCTACTGGTGGTCTGGTGATGAGTCTAAAATCGCTTATACCCGTGTTGATGAAAGCCCAGTAAAAGAAGCGATCCGTAATGAAATTTACGCCGATGAAGTAAAGCTTTTTAACCAACGCTACCCGTTTACAGGTACCGACAACGTTAAAATTCAGTTAGGTGTTGTAAGCATCAACAATCAAAAAACTGACTGGGTTGATTTAGGCGACGATCAAGATATCTATATCGCTCGCGCAAAATGGTTAAAAGATAACAAAACGCTTTCTTATCAGTGGCAAGACCGCTCGCAACATAACTTAGAGTTACGTTTTTATAATAGCGACACTAAAAAACAAACGGTTGCCCTAACAGAAACCAGTGATACTTGGATTAACCTACACTTTGATTTGCAATTCTTAAACGATAAAAAGCATTTCGTTTGGGCATCTGAGCGCGACGGTTTTAAACACCTTTATTTATACCGCACAAACGGTGAAATGATCCGTCAAATCACCCAAGGTGAATGGGTTGTTGATAGCTTAAAAGGTATCGATGAGAAAAAAGGCATCGTGTATTTTGCAGGTCGTAAAGACACAGCACTTGAGAGCCACCTTTACAGCGTACCGCTATTCAAAAAAGGCGAAATTAAGCGCGTAACTGAGCTAGGCGCTTACCATAATGTGGTGATTGCTAAAGATAACAAAACCTTTATCGATAACAGCTCATCAGTGAATAAGCCTGGCTCTGCGGCATTACGTAAAATTAATGGCGAATTTATCACTTGGCTTGAAGAAAACAAGTTAGATAAGTCACACCCATTAACGCCTTACCTAGCTGATTTGATCACCCCAGAATACGGCACACTAACGGCTGAAGACGGGCAAATCATGCATTACCGTTTATTCAAGCCAACTAATTACCAAGACGGTAAAAAGCACCCAGTTATTGTTAACGTGTATGGCGGTCCTCATGCTCAGCGTGTAACAAACAGCTGGCGTAGTAAAAACTTATACTTCCAATACATGGCACAACAAGGCTATGTTATTTTCCAACTTGATAACCGTGGTTCATACAACCGTGGTAAAAAGTTTGAAGACGTGATTTATAAGCACTTAGGTGTGGCTGAAGTGGCAGACCAAATTAAAGGTGTCGAGTTCTTACGCACCCTTGATTACGTTGATCCTGAGCGTATTGGTATTTATGGCCACAGCTACGGTGGTTACATGGCGCTTATGACCATGTTTAAAGCGGGCGACTACTTCAAAGCCGGTGTTTCTGGTGCGCCAGTTACTGATTGGGCACTTTACGACACTCACTACACTGAGCGTTATGTAGGTCACCCTGCAACAAACGCGAAAGGTTACGAAGCAAGTGCTGTCTTCCCGTATGCTGAAGGCTTAAAAGGCCCACTGATGATTTATCACGGTATGGCTGATGATAACGTGTTATTCACTCACGCCACTAAGTTATTCAAACAACTGCAAGATCAAGAAAAACAGTTCGAAATGATGACTTACCCGGGTTCAAAACACAGTTTACGTGGCAAGAGCGTACAAACGCACTTACACCAAACTATCACAAGTTTCTTCAACCGACACTTTAACGTTGAATAATCACGTTCAATTTCGGTAACTTAGACTAAAGGCTGATTGTTAAATCAGCCTTTTTTTTGTCTCAATGTATTCTACTATTTAACTAGATTTTCGACCTATTTTGGCTACGCTTAATACATTGCTCTTATGAGCATGACGAAGGAACACACATGAATTACTTACGCCGTTTTACAATTTTTCAGCGCCTCGCCATGTTAGTGAGTGTGGTCGTGATAGGGCTGATATTTTTGAGCGTCTCGAGTTTAACGCAGCAATACAGCTCGCTAAAGCAAGAGCAATACATAAAAACCCAAAACCTTGTTGAGTCAGCCTACTCTATTATCGAGCATAACTATGCGTTGTTTGAGCAAGGTAAGCTGAGTGAGCAACAAGCCAAGCAAGCAGCCCTCGAAACAATTTCTGCACTACGTTATGACAATAACAATTACTTTTGGATCAACGATTATGAACCCGTTATGGTCATGCACCCGTTTAAGCCAGAATTAAATGGTAAATCGCTAGCGGGCAGTAAAGATCCAGATGGTGTGTTGTTATTTGTCGATATGGTTAATATCGTCAAAAAACAAGGAGAGGGTTTTATTCCCTATAAGTGGCCAAAGCCAGGTAAAGATCAGCCCGTTGATAAAATTGCCTACGTAAAAGGGTTTGCAAAGTGGCAATGGATTGTTGGCTCTGGTGTCTACATTGATACCATTGAAGAGGCCTTCTCGTCACTTCGTACCCATGTCATTATCACCGCGGTAGTGATTATTGCCCTACTGGTTGCGCTTAGCTACCTAATTGCCAATAGCATTCTTCGTCCGACACAACTTGCTGCAAATATGATGAAAGATATCTCACAAGGTGAAGGTGATTTAACTCAAAAGCTTGATGAAAACGGCAATGATGAAGTGTCTCGTTTGTCGCGCTACTTTAATTTGTACACGGCCAAAATGCGTGAGTCACTAAAACATGTTGCCGACAACGCAGAGCAAGTGAATCAGTTTGCCCACAGCGTTGATGATGCCAGCAAAACCAATCATTCATTTATAGAACTGCAAAACGACAGCTCAACTCAAGTGGCCACGGCGATGGAACAAATGACCCATCAAATTCATGATGTCAGTCAGAATGCTGAACAAGCTGAGCATGCCGCTAACGAAGCTGCACAAAATGCCGAAGCAGGCAAGCAGGTTCTTAACAAGACCATCACCGCCATTGAAACCTTGTCGCGTAACATTGAACAAGTGAGTAAGGTTACTGCCGACCTTGCTGCAGAGAGTACCAACATAGGCTCAGTGCTTGATGTTATCCGCAGCATTGCAGAGCAAACCAACTTACTGGCACTCAATGCAGCCATTGAAGCAGCACGTGCTGGTGAGCAAGGTCGAGGCTTTGCCGTTGTAGCTGACGAAGTGAGAACTTTGGCAAGCCGTACAGGTAAAAGTACCGATGAAATTCAAGCTATGATCAGTAAACTACAAACCGGTGCACAAGCTGCTGTTGATGCTGTATCAGCAAGTCAGCAGTTATCAAGTGAAACGGTTTCACAGGCAGGTGAAGCAAATAGTTCGCTAAGTGAGATTGAGCGACTTGTCTCTATTATTAAAGATATGAACAGCCAAATTGCCCGCGCTACCGAGCAACAAACCAGCGCCGCAGATGAAGTTAACTTGCGGATTAATGAGCTTTCACAATCAACCGAGCAATCACTGTCGAATACCCAAGGACTTTCGAACGCCAGTGATAATTTAAAGCATAGCTCACAAGCATTGAGCGATGTAGTTAACCGTTTCAAACTCGATTGATCACAGCACTTCAAAAGCCCTGCAATGGTTTGCGGGGTTTTTCTATAACCTTTCTTTTTTATCCCCTAGTAATTTTTGAAGCCACTAAAAATTCAACCCACTGATTTAATTAGATCTTTATTAAATAGATAAAAAAAAGATGATAAATAGATATTAACGAGATTTACATAAATAAATTAAAAAGGAACTAATGGGGTGTGCTGAATTAAATTGCCATTGGCATTTAATCACTATTACAAAAATAATAAGGAGCGATACCAAAGTGCCTTCAAGAAACATACACCCCAAAAAGAACACACACTTAAAGCGTACTATGTTAGCTGCAATTTGCACTTACTCGCTACTCGGAGTAACTAATCAAGCGCTGGCAGATACAACTCAAACAAAACAAATTCCATTACACTTTATTGTTGCAGCAACCGATAAAGATGGCGCTAATGCCAAAGTTGACCAAGCCACTATTGAGCAATCAATTGAAAACTTAAATTCACATTATCAAGGTACAGGTTACTCATATCACTATAAATCTACTGACTTCGTAACCAACGAAGAGATGCCTGGTTTTTATGACGACGATTACTCACCAGACAATAGAGTGTTATTTATTGAGCCTTATTTTGATAAATCAGCTTTAAATGTCATGGTCGCAGACTTTGATGGCGTCAATGGTAATGCGTTTTTTCCTTACTTTGGCGTAGATGGTGTGTTAATTGATACAGAAGACCTTGTTACAACGACACTCGCACATGAAATCGGCCATAACCTCAGTTTATTGCATACCTTTGCCGATGGTGATGATGAACCTATTTCAGTGCAAATCGGTGAACGTGGCTACTTGTACGGTGACCAGATAATCGACACCCCTCCTTCTTTTGATGACTTAGATGATGATATTGAAAATTGCGAATACACAGGCTCTGCCGAAGATGAAGAAGGTACTCCCTACGCCCCTGATGCCAAAAACATAATGAGCCAAGGAAAAAATACCTGCCGTACGCACTTTTCTGCACAACAAATAGACCGTATGCAGTACGTTTTGCAAAGAGATAAATACCATCTTTTTAATCAATTTGGTGAAGGTAGAACCGTACCAAACTGCGAAAACTCAATTATAGTTACTCAATTCCCACATATAGATGGCTTTAATTTTAATCAAGAAATAGCGCAGCCATGGGTTCAAGATGTAGCTAATAACGGCTTCTTTTTTAGAACCTCACCTGATTCAAATTCAAGCAGAACAGGTGCTGATGAACCCTTTGAGGGGCACAGCTATTTACAAATTGATAGTAGCAAACGGGATGACACTGATTTTGATGACATTGTATATGCCAAAAAAGGTGACAAATTAAACTACTTAAGCCCTTGCTATGACTTGAGCTTCATCGAAAAACCGACATTGGAGTTTTACTTCAATATGCACGGCAAAGATATGGGAACTAGTATTATCGAGGTATCCGCCGATAATGCGCAAACGTGGGCTGAGTTATGGCGAAAAGAAGGCCAACAACACTCCGACGGCGACATTTGGGAAAAAGTGACGGTTGATCTATCTAACTACAGAACAACTCCCGCACAGCTGAGACTAAGTCATATTATAGAAGGTGAAAAAGGTGATGCGTCATTTGATCTTTTCACCATTTCGGGCACTCTACCTCAGCAAGATTATGAATTTAATAGTAATACTCTCAATATAGCCGAAAACGAAAATGAAGTAACATTCAAGGTCATTAAAAACTCAGGCTTAGATAGTAGTTCGAAAATACGAATTTACACCGAAGACGTGGATGCTATTGCTGGAGAAGATTATACAGCACTTGATGAGACCCTTACTTTTTCGAGCCAAGAAACTGAAAAAGAACTAGCTATAAATATATTTGATAATAATGAAGTTGATGGTTCTCGCTCGTTTAATATCAAACTAGCATCTGATGAAAGTGACATAATCTTCAATGAATCAATTGTAACGATTGAAGACAACGATGTTGATTTCAGCTATGAGTTAGGCATTTCAGACACACAAATATCAGAAAATAGCGGCCAACTATTAGTTGGTATAATCAAATCCGATCCAACCGATTTTGAAACAAAAGTTCGTATAAAAACGACGGATGATAGCGCGGTCGGCGGCACTGATTTTACAGCTCTTGATGAAGTACTTACCTTTGCTCAAGGCGAAACACAAAAAAACATTACGATCGACATTATTGATAATTCAGAGGTAGATGGCTCAAGACGCTTCACTCTCGTATTAGAGTCTGAATCATTCAATGAAAAATACGCTGATGAAGTAATCACAATCACCAATGAAGATGGTATTCCAGAGCATGCAACTCCAGATGATAAAGCAAGCGGCAGTGTATCAGGTTACTTTACACTAATGCTCGGCGCACTGTGCTTTATTCGTAGAAACCGAAAGAAGAACATAAAAGACTAAACCTGACCAAGCATAGGCTTTAGAGCACAGGGTTGTGTCTAAAGCTTATGCTTTTTAAACTTACAACTTACAAACAATAACGAGCGAATAAGCTGCTTACTGTTGCGGCGGTAGGCTTGCCATGTTGCCAATCACCACCTTCTACACCACTGCCTGCGATATCCATATGAACATACGGTAATGGCTGCGCTGATTCAGTACCATGCTTATCTAAACCACCAACAATCGCTAAGAATGCCATCGGGAACTGATGACCACGTGCAGTTACAGCAGAAGCTGCATTGTTACTTGATAGTACGTCATCAGCTAATGTGCGAGGGCGAATGAAGTCATAATCTTCACGGCGGCTACGAGATACTTCTGCGGCATCTGCCCACAAATCGCCTAAGTCAGCAATTTGGCGCGAAATTTTCGCCGCGCGAGCTGGACCATTTTCAACATACGCACTGTAAGGACCCATAGCACGTGCTGCGTGGCCTGTTAGTGTTGCAACAGTGAATAGCTCTGGATTCACTTCGTTTAAAGCGCGATCTTTCATTTCGCTTAGTAAGTCGCCCATAGCTAAACGGCCTTCAGCATCTGTGTTACCGATACGAACACGCACACCTTCGCGGCTAGTAATGATTTCATCAGGAACAAAACAATCAGAACCAATTGAGTTACGAACTACGGCTAAGTAAGCAATCACTTTTACGCCTTTTGGTGCAAAGTCAGCCACTGATTTCATAAAGCCAGCAACCGAAGCAGCACCGCCTTTATCACGGCTCATACCTGCCATAAAGCCACCCACTTTAAGGTCTGCACCACCGGTATCGTAAACTAAACCTTTACCAACAAACATTAAGGTACGCTCAACATCGCCTTCAGGCACGTATTCTAGTTTTACAACACGTGGGTGATGACGCTCAACAGCATAAGATGCGCGCGCTACGGTGCTCATCATTGGGTAATCTTTATCGATAGTGTTGATATCTGAAATCACTTCAACAGACACCTTACTACCAGCAAATAACTCAACGCAGTAGTCTGCAAAACGAGGTGGTGCCATACGCTCAGGCTCTGTACCACATAAATCACGTGCAGCGTATTGACCTGCAGCAATGGCATTAAGCGCTTTGCTCATTGCCTCGTCTGCACCCACTAGGCTAATTTGGCTAACTGGTTCAATCGCTTGGCCGTGGAACTCACGTGCCTCAAGTGGTTGCCAAAGCGCTTGGCAAGCACCTAAATAAGCCACTTCAAGGGCATGCTTGTAACGGCTATCTTGATTTACGTTAGCAAGTAAAATTGCAGGCTGAGTGCTACCCGATGCTTTCGCTTCTAGTACACCTTGCTTTGCTGCATCAAAGTAACGACGTACATCATCATAATCACGGTTCAGAGGGCCTGTAGGCGCTAAAATAACGCGTTTAGAGTCAATTACAAGTAATGTCACTTGTTTGCCAATACGTGCGTCTACAGCTTGTTGAGCGCTAATAGCTTGACTTAAGCTTGCGTCTGCTAAAGAAGAAAAATCATCACCGATAATAATCAATGCATCGTGATTTGCATCCGCTAGTTGAGGGGCTGCAACTGCATGAGGGTATGCCATAAAAAAGGTCCTGCTGTTAAAAACATAGGACCTTATTATCATTGATTTAGGGCGCTATTGCCAGCCAAGTAAGACAGCTTACTATAAGGCTGGCAAGCTAAGTTTACTGCTCTGTAATGTCTGCTGAGTCTTTACGATGCTTAACAATCACAGACCAAGCTTCAAGCATAACCAGTACGCTCACAACCAGTACTAACAAATCAAGTGTCACCAGTAACCAGTTACCTTGTTGATAGTACTCACCCAGTTTAATAACCCCAGCAAAGAACGCCATAACTAATACGAAACTCATTGGTATAAGCGTGTATTTAGCTGGGCGATTCGCTTTAATTAGCATTACCGAGATAACCAGTAAGGTTAAGCTTGCTAAGATTTGGTTAGTCGAACCGAATAATGGCCAAATGATCATACCGCCGCTACCGTCAGCGCCACCAGCACCAAAGGCAAGCAGTAAACAGCTTAGTACTGCTATGAGTGTAGCTACAATACCATTACGAATGATGCTGATATTATAAATATCACCCCACTCTTGAATGATATAACGCTGCAGGCGTACGCCAGAGTCCATGGTAGTGCCCGCAAACAAGACCACCATTACGGCAAGTAAGGTTGAAGCTACCTCTTGCGAGATACCCCAACCACTTTCAATTAAGTTAGCGCCACCATTAATAAAGGCGCTCACACTACCGGCACCTAAGTGACTGTAAATTTCGTGCCATTCTTCAGGTGATACAGCAAGTGCAACACCACTAACTGCAACGAGTGTAATAAGCGCAAGCATACCTTCGCCTACTGCACCTAAGTAACCCACAAAGCGGCCATCGGTTTCTTTGTTCAGCTGCTTAGAACTGGTACCTGAAGACACAATACCGTGGAAACCCGATACCGCACCACAAGCTATGGTCACAAATAGCAATGGAATAATACTTGGTGTATCTACCGCCGTTTGCGTATTAAACGCAGGCGCTGTGATATCTGGCATCGATACAAACACCGCACCGTAAAGAAGCACTAAGCCAACCAATAACTGCATACCGTTGATAAAGTCACGAGGCTGTAACAGCATCCATACTGGCAATAACGAAGCAATGGCTGCATAAATAAATAAGATAATGATCCAGTTCGCATTCGCACTTAGACCAAACATTTCATCAGGTAATGAAATTGGCATACCACTACCAAGGTAAATGGTGTAATAAAGAATTCCCACACCAACTAAACAAAGCGGAATTAACGACACTTTACGGCGTAGTAACTGACCAATAACTAAGGCCACTACAATCGCTGACCAAGCGGGGAATACCGCGTTAGGTTGCGATACAAATGACTTGGCAATCACCACACCAAATACCGCATTCACCATCAGTAGTACTAAGAACACAACAATCATAAATAATGCACGGGTGCGTTTACCAATTACGCTTTCAGATAAAGCGCCCATTGATTTGCCTTTGTTACGCGCACTGGCCCATAGAGCGCCCATGTCGTGAACACCAGCAAAAAAGATAGTACCAAATACTACCCAAAGTACCGCAGGCACCCAGCCCCAATATACGGCAATAGCAGGGCCAACAATTGGCGCAGCACCTGCAACAGAGGTGAAATGGTGGCCCCATAACACAACTTTGTTAGTTGGCACATAATCCACACCATCCTCAAGTTCATGAGCTGGTGTGACAAAATTATCATCCATTTTAAATATTTTTTCGGCGATGAATTTCGAATAAAAGAACCATCCGAACAACATACCGACTATTCCGAGCAGCACGATTACGACCGATTGCATAGTCATCTCTCTTATTAAGTTATAATGTTGTCTAAGGTGTTGAACTAGGCAGGCCTAGCACCCCAACTAGACACTAACAAACTTTCAAGCACCAAGGTGTTAACCTTTAGTCTAATATACTCAGCTGAAAATGCTCGTGAGCCTGACTCTTTATTCCGACACCTATCCCTAACAGGCGTACTGGCTGGTTATTACCTCGCTCATAGGCTTTACTCATTAACTCAGCAAAAATGCGTTCGTCTAATTGATGGTGGCTTTGATCGGCACTGGTCACGACAAAATTGGCAAATTTTACTTTTACCGATAATTTATTGATGCGGTTGTTTAACTGTTGTTTATCAAGACGGCGGGTTAATTCATCTATCAAGCGGGGTAACTGGCTTAAACACTCGTCTAAATTATTTTTGTTGTATTCATAGGTGTGCTCAACACTGAGTGACTTTCGTACTCGCTCAGTTGACACTTTGCCAACGTACTCGCCTGCACACTTTTGATATAAAGACACGCCAAAATTACCAATGTGCTGCTGCATCCAATTAACCCCTTTCGTACGCACATCAGCCCCTGTGTAAAGCCCTTTAAGTTGCAGCTTTTCTAAGGTCACCTTGCCAACGCCGGGAATTTTGCCAAGCGGTAAACTCGCCAAAAAGTCATCAACTTGATCGGGTAATACCACAAACTGACCATTAGGCTTATTTTCATCGCTGGCTATTTTGGCAATAAACTTAATTGGCGCAACGCCCGCTGAGGCTGTCAGCCCAGTGGTGTCATAGATTTCTTGGCGGATTTGCTGTGCCATGAGTGTTGCACTGCCTTTGCATGCGGTACTGTCGGTTACATCAAGGTAGGCTTCATCTAACGATAACGGCTCAATAAGGTCGGTGTACTTTGCAAAAATGGCGCGAATTTGCGTGGAAATTTCTTTGTAAACCTGCATGCGCCCGGGCACGATAACCAGATCGGGGCACAGTTGTTTGGCGTGATAGTTCGACATCGCCGAGCGCACACCATATTTACGGGCAATATAATTAGCTGTTGATAGCACCCCGCGACGACTATTACCACCTATAGCCAGAGGCACATTGGCAAGCGCGGGGTTATCACGCATCTCAACGGCTGCATAAAAGCAGTCCATATCGATGTGAATGAATTTTTTCATCAGGAACACAACAACTGTTTATATATACAGTTATTATATTTAAACTTCCTGAGAGTGCAAGCTAAGAGGTTTGGCTTGTTTGTTGGTTTGGTTTTTTGCGACTGATAAGCCGTGCGCCAAATAACCAAAAGGCGGCTTCGAATAACAAGCCCACGACAATTAAAGCGATAAATCCTGACATTGTGCCCATGCTATAACAGAGCAAAGCTAGAGCAAGTAAGATGAAAAGTGCAATCCACTTTATCACCCTCAAGGTTAGTTGCTGCATAATTAAGGTCCTTTAATGTGTGTTCATTTTACTCACACTTTACGTAAGCGTGAACTTATAAATCTAGCACAATTTACTGAGATTTCTAATTTCCTTGAGCTAAAAGCATCATATTGCTAACCTAAGTTTTCTCACAATCAATGAAGATTTACTATGCAATCGTTTATAGAACAACACCCTATCAGAACCAAAATAAATGTCGCATGGGGTGAAATGGATGCCCTACAACACGTTAATAATGTGGTGTACTTTCGCTACTTCGAAACAGCTCGTATCGATTTTTTCACTCAACTAGGCTTTCTTAAAGATTTACAAGTAACAGGTGTGGGTCCGGTGATCAGCGAGAACAATGCTCGCTATAAACGCCCAGTAACATTTCCTGATACGGTGCATGTTGGTGTTAAGATCAGTGACATTGAACACGATCGCTTTATGATGCATTACACTGTATTTAGTGAAAGCCAAGACGCAGTAACAACCATTGGCTCATCACAAGTGGTTATGTTTAATTTTAAAACGGGTAAAAAAGCTCAGTTAAATGATGAGTTATTAACTGCACTTAAAGCCCATTCTAGCGATTAACAAGGATCTATTATGCTTTATAGCCCACTTGGTCGAAGTGGTATTGATGTATCTCGTGTCTGCTTAGGTAGCATGACATGGGGTATGCAAAACAACCAAGCCGATGCCGATGAACAAATCGCCTATGCGTTAGATAAAGGCGTTAACTTTATTGATACCGCCGAAATGTATGCCGTTCCACCTTCTCCTGACACCTACGGTAAAACAGAAGAGATCATCGGTAATTGGTTAGCGCGAAATAAAGACAAACGCGATGATCTTGTCATTGCCACTAAAATAGCAGGTAACGGCTTACCGTGGGTCCGCGATGCAGGCGATATTACTCGCCAAGCAGTGGTTGAAGCCGTTGATGCATCTCTTAAACGCTTACAAACTGAGGTTATCGATTTATACCAATTACATTGGCCTAACCGTACATCACCGCACTTTGGTAAACAGTGGCCAGGTAAAGTATGTTTCTCAGAAGCTGACACTGAACAAAATATCGCGGGTATGTTAGATATTCTTGAAGGTCTAAATGACTGTATCAAGGCTGGCAAAATTAAGCACTGTGGTTTATCAGACGATACACCTTGGGGCATTAGCCAGTACTTGCGTTTAAGTGAGCAGCATAACCTTCCGCGTATGGTTTCTATTCAAAACGAATTTAGTCTCCTGCACGCCAAAGATTGGCCGTATTTAATTGAACAATGTATTCATGAAGATATTGCTTACCTACCTTGGTCACCGCTAGGTGGCGGCATGTTAAGCGGTAAGTACTTAAATGGTGCTCGCCCTGAAGGTAGTCGTTGGACGCTAGTGCAACGTAATGGTTTATTTAGAGACACAGTACAATCTCGCGCTGCGATTGCTGAATATGTTGAAATTGCTAACGCCTTTAATTTAACCCCTTCACAACTTGCATTGGCTTGGTGTAATCAAGTGGATGGCGTAAGCTCAACAATCATAGGCGCTACATCTATGGCGCAGTTAAAAGAAAATATAGATGCTTTTTCTGTGCAATTAAGCGATGAAGCTAACGATAAAATCGCTGACGTATTTAACCGTTATCCAATGCCTTTTTGAGCATCTCCCTGCAATATTAATAAGTCTATTAAATGATAGGCTTATTAATACTTATTCATCATTTTTACCTTTCTCCTACAACTTCACCAATACTTTAGTGTATGGTAATTCACAGCATTTAACTTTTTTGGTTGTTAATGAGTAAATACGTAAAACATATATTATGCATGATAATGGTGATAGTGCTTGTTCCTATAACCTATGCTTCAGAGCGGCTTTCTATAACTTGGCTCGAAACAGATAACAAACCTTTCTTTGTTGATAAATCTGAGCAATATCCTTTAGGTGGCTTGTGCAACAACATAACCGACTTACTGATTGAAGCAATGCCAAATTTTAAGCATCAAAAGTCACTATTGCCACCTAAGCGATTAAGCAAATATCTCGATGATGGCCACTTAGCGTGTTACGCGTGCATGATCCATCGAGATAAAAAAACTAACCGTGCCACTTACTCTATTCCAACTGCAGTTTATCCATCCTTTAGCGTGTTAAGTACTGAAGAAAGAGCGCTAAAGATTAAGCAAAAACACGGTAATCCAGTGTCATTAATTTCATTATTGACTGATGCCAATTTTATTTATGGCCAAAATGATGCGCGAAAATTTGGCAGTAAACTGGACGCAATAGCTAAAAATACTAAGCTTTATGAGAGTGCTGCATTAAGTGGCACCGGCAGCCATGCAAACCAAGCGCTACTATCGCAGTTAGAGCATGGCTACATTGATTACACAATTGATTACCCATTTGTTGCTGATTATTACAATCAACAAAACCAACAGAATATTCAAAAGCTCAGCATTGCTAATCCAACTCAAAATGTGGTTTTTGGTGCCATTGGTTGCTCAACAAATGCGCCTAATAATTATGCCGAAAAAGTACTTGCAGAAATCAATGAGGCGCTGAAAAACAAAGTACTGCCGAGTGAAAAATACCAGCAAAGCCAACGAATTTGGCTCGAACAAAGCTTTCCTGAGTTTTCAACTTATTATCAGCGCTCTATTTTAGACCCGCTTAAAGAGCCTGCCACTGATGAGATAACAGCTCCTGTTGATCATCCATAAGTGTTACAGCAAAGCTCGAATTTGCGACAACCTTCCCTACCCCTTCAGGCGTGCCAGTCATAATGATGTCGCCATCTTCTAGGTCCATAAAATCACTAATTTCAGCTAAGATTTGCTCTGCGTTATGCAGCATTAACCTTGTATCGCCTAGTTGAGTGTCTATTCCATCAATCTTTAGACTAAATTGATAATGACAACTGGCATTAACCGCAACAAATTCAGTAAAAAGCGCTGAACCATTAAATGCTTTTGCGCGCTCCCAAGGCAGGCCTTTTTCTTTAAGTGTGCTTTGTAAGCCTCGTTTGGTTAAATCAAGCCCAAGCGCAACCGCTGCCAGCTGTTTATCTTTAACTAAAAAGCAAAGCTCAGTTTCGTAATGTAGAGCCTCACCTAAGTGTTCGCTATTAAGAGAATCAGTGATGGCGCTATTTGGTTTTGCAAACAGCACCATATTTGTTGGTGTTTCATTGTTAAGCTCTGCAATATGCGCAGCATAATTACGACCTACGCAAATAATTTTGCTTGGGGTGAATACTTCTTTATTCCATTTCACTGATTGCACGCAAATACCTCTCATTTTAACAAATGTAAAAGACTCAATTTTTTATTTTTAGCATTAACATGCCAATTTCGTACCTAAAACAAGTAAATTCATTGGTAGAATAATTCTCATAATAACATAAACATAGATATTACCTTTCACTATAAGCGTTATTTATGTTGACGATTGTTTTACTTTCTAATAACTTAATGTAAGCGGTTACATTTTAAAAATCGGGTTCGGCGATTTTTTTTGGAAAGAAATGTAAGCGCTTACAAAAATAGACAACAACATAAAATAAAACCAAATCTGGAGATTTGCATGAACCACACACTTTTCAAGAAAAAGCAGCTTGCTATTAGCCTGTCTATGGCAATGGGTTTAAGCGCGCTAGTTCCTCACTCAGCTGTCGCCGAAGAACAGCCCGACAAAGCAAGTGATATTGAAGTAATACAAGTATCAGGTATTCGCGGAAGCCTAGTAAAATCAATGGATATCAAGCGTCAATCTGCGGGGGTTGTTGATGCAATTACCTCTGAAGACATTGGTAAATTCCCTGATACCAACCTAGCTGAATCTTTGCAACGTATTACCGGTGTGTCTATTGACCGTAGTAATGGTGAAGGTAGCAAAATTACGGTTCGTGGTTTTGGCCCTGAATTTAACTTAGTAACCCTTAACAATCGCCAAATGCCAACAACTGGCGGTCGTTCATTTGATTTTGGTGACATCGCAACAGAAAGTGTGAGCGGTGTTGAAGTATATAAAACAGCACGTTCTGATATCCCTAGCGGGGGTATTGGTGCAACAGTTAATATCACTACAGCTAAACCACTTTCTAATCCTGGTTTGCACGCTTCGATTGGTGCAAAAGCAGTTCACGACACATCAAACGAAACAGGTGATGATGTAACGCCTGAGCTTTCAGGTATCTACAGCAACACATTCAACGATGACAAATTCGGGATTTTAATTTCAGGCTCAGTTCAAGAACGTGATAACCGCGAACAATCAATGGCAGTTGATAACTGGATCCCAAATGTTGATATTTCATCGTCTCCTGATTTAGCACTGACAGATAACAACCAGCGCGCAGATGGCGCAACCTGGTATCCGCAAAATGCAGGTTACGCGTTTTCAGACAATTCACGCAAACGTACCAATGGTCAACTTGTGCTGCAATACGCACCGAATGACCGCATTACTGCAACCGTTGATTACACTTACTCAAAACTCGAGTTTGAAAAAGATGGCCGTAGCTTTGGTGTATGGTTCAATAATGGTGGTAACGTCAGCGCAGCAACTATCAATGAAAAAGGTACTTACACACAGGTAACTGAAATTGGTGGTGACTACTCTACAAACTTAAACCGTGGTGCAACAACCAACGAAAATAAATCGCTTGGTTTAAACATTGATTGGCAAGTAACAGATAATTTAAACATTGAGTTTGATGCGCATAACTCATCGGCTGAAAGTGCCGGTGTAGGTATTGGCCACGATGCGTTTATGATCATTGGTAACACATCATGTTCATGGTGTGAAAACCCAACGGTTAATATCGACGAAAAAATGGCTGACTTTAGCCAAGGCGAAATTCCGCTTATTGATATGACCTTAACCAATGGCCAAGCAGAAATTTTACCGAGCGATATGGGAACCCTTTTCGCCGGTGTAAACAAAGATACCAACACTAACGATCTTGACCAATACCAGTTAAAAGGTACGTGGTATAACGAAGACAGCGGTGCTCTATCGAGCATTAACTTTGGTGTATCACACACTAAAATCGATTTCCGTACGACAACTGCCTACTCAGGTCAGCTTGCTGCTGGTTGGTGGTTGAACTCTGCCGATTGGTACGATGACAGCATGTTCACTCGTGTCGACAGCTCAGGTTTACTTGATGGCTTCTCTGGTGGTGGTAGCGATAAGTTATTAAATTACTACTACGATGCTGATTTTGATGAGATTGTCGCGATTGCCGAAAGCATTGACTGTGATCACCCTGATGGCGGTATTGGCGCATGTAGCTGGCCTGCTGATGTAAACGGCATGGTGCAAGCGGGTCCAATCGATGACGACCACCGTGTAAGCGAAGAAACAACGGCGGTATACGCACAAGCTAACTTCGAAACAGATTTTAACGGTATGCCAGTGAACATCACTGCGGGTTTACGTTACGAATCAACAGATGTTACAGCAAACAGCTTAGAGCGCCCTGCTGTTGCAATGGAATGGGTTAACGGTAACGAATGGTCTTACATTTACGCTGATGAACGCTCATTCTCAAACGGTGAAGGTAGTAGCAAAGAGTTTCTACCTAGCATCGATATGAACATCGAAGTAGTTGAAGACGTTATTGCACGTTTCTCTTACAGCCGCAGCCTTGCTCGTCCTCCTGTAGGCGCGCTTCGCTCAACAACGTCATTCTTAGGTAACCCGAAAGTGGGTCAACGTAAAGTGGCTGTGGGTAACCCGAACTTAAAACCTTATACTTCAGATAATATCGACCTATCACTTGAATACTACTACGGTGAAGGCAGCTATATGTCTGCGGGTTACTATCGTAAGCAAGTTGATAACTTCCTTGTAAATATCACAACCGAAGAGACGATTGACGGTATTACAGACCCATTCATCGGTGATCGTGCTGAACAAGCGCGTGACGATTTAGCGGCAGCGGGTGAGCAACCATCTGACCAAGCAATTCACGATAAGATCAACGAAAACCAAGGCACAGAAGAAGGCACAGAAGAAGGCACACCTATCGTTGGTAACGATACAGATCCTCTAGCAAACTTCTTCGTATCGCGTGATAACAACGTTGAAACAGCAAATCTATGGGGCTGGGAACTAGCAGCGCAACATATGTTTGGTGATTCTGGCTTTGGTATTGCCGCTAACGCGACTTTCGTATTTGGTGATGTTGAAGCAGACCGAGATGCTATCGGCTATCAATTTGCCCTACCGGGTTTAAGTGATTCAGCTAACTTCTCTGCGATTTATGATTTAAATGGTTTATCGGCTCGTATTTCTTATAACTGGCGTGATGAGTTCTTAACAGGCTTTGACCAACATGCTTCACCTATCTTTACTGAGTCTTATGGCCAGTGGGATATCAACGTGAACTATTCAGTTAACGAGAACCTAACTGTGTTTGTTGAAGGCCTTAACCTGACAGATGAAACGCAACGTACTTACGTTCGTTACTCTGAGCAGCTGTTACGTGCAAACCAATACGGTGCGCGCTACAACATCGGCTTCCGCTACTCGTTCTAGCATTTTGTTGTCAAAAAAGCCGCTCAACAGCGGCTTTTTTTTTCATAATTATGCTAGTTTGTCTACATAGCATTTGAGATGGCCTTAAACATGCAAAAGAATGAAGTAAAAAAAGTCGTCATTTTAGGTGGTGGTACAGCAGGTTGGTTATCTGCAGGTTTAATTGCTGCCCAGCCTCATTTAACTCACAACGCACAAATTACCCTGATTGAGTCGCCCGATATTGCCACCATTGGTGTCGGTGAAGGTACTTGGCCGACCATGCGACAAACCTTAAAAACCATCGGCATCAGCGAAAGTGAATTTATTCAACGTTGTGATGCATCTTTTAAACAAGGCTCACGTTTTGATGGCTGGTGCGACGATGAAGGCGATGCTCATTATTATCACCCATTCAGCTTACCTGTAGCGTATCAGCAATTAAATATTGCACCTTACTGGTTTGCCAACAAAGATGCCGTGAGTTTCAGCCACGCGGTGGCAAGCCAAACCTACTTATGCGATCACCATAAAGCACCGAAAAACCACTTACATAGTGCCTATCAAGGTGAAGCAAACTATGGCTATCATTTAGATGCTGGTAAGTTTGCCATGCTGCTACAACAACACTGCACTACCATGCTAAACGTTGAGCATATCGTCAGTCATGTTGAATGCATCAATAGTGATGAAGATGGCTATATTAGTTCATTGCAAACTCGCGATCATGGCACTATTGCGGGTGATTTATTTATTGATTGCTCTGGCACCCACGCAAAGCTGTTACATCAACATTACGGTATAGAGCTAATCGAGCAACACGATGTGTTATTTAACGATAGAGCCGTTGCCGTACAGGTGCCCTATTCAAACCCGCAGCAAGAGATCCTTTCTTATACCAAAGCCACGGCGCAAGATGCTGGTTGGATTTGGGATATCGGCTTACAAAGCCGCCGTGGTCTAGGTATGGTGTACTCAAGTCGTTTTGCCAATAGCGAAGATGCGAAACAAGCGCTTAGCCAGTACATTGCAAAAACCCAGCCTGGCACCGCGCAAAATGAACTGATATTTCGTGAAATTAGTTTTACGCCCGGCTATAGACGCCGTTTTTGGTATAAAAACTGTTTAGCTATTGGTATGTCTGCGGGATTTATTGAGCCACTTGAAGCCTCAGCGTTAGTCATGGTGGAGCTTGGCCTTAATAACTTACTTGCTAATTTCCCAACACATCGTGCTGCAATGCCGACACTGGCAAAACGTTTTGATGAGCAGTGCCATTATCGCTGGCAACGTATCATTGAGTTTTTAAAGCTGCATTATGTGTTGTCAAAGCGCACAAGCCCTTATTGGCAAGCTCATAAAGAGGCAAACTCAATTCCTCTGCAACTTCAAGAAAACTTAGCACTTTGGCAATATCAAAGTCCGTGGTTAAACGACTTTGACCGTGCTCAAGAGGTCTTCTCTGCAGCCAGTTACCAGTATGTGCTTTATGGCATGAAGCAATTGCCACAGTTTCCTGTACTTGCAATGCCTGCGGCAATTATTGAGCATTTTAGTGCTAACCAACAACAAGCCAAACGCGGATTACAACAACTACCAACTAACCGCGAACTGTTAAATCATATTCAGCAATTTGGTATACAACCTATTTAATCTCAGTATTAGGAGGCCCAATGGCCAATCATGTCTTACTTGATAACATCAGCCATAAAGACCTAAAAGTGATCACCACACGCGGTGCTAACTGGGGCGACAATATTAGCTGCACTACCGTGTTTCCTAGTGAGTTTGCTAAAGTTCAAGCAAATCAACCTATCGTATTTCGTAAGCACCCGCAAACAGGTCAATTCGAAGCCCTCGCTTTATTTGGTTTTGAAAATGGTGAGAACTTGCTGCTAAACGAGCAAGGCGAATTGCAACTGAGTTACTTACCGCTAAGTATGCAGCGCCAGCCATTTTTAATTGGCCAACAAACTCAGTATAACAATGGTATTCCTGAGCAATCTCTGGTGGTACATATCGACTTAGACAGCCCACGCATAAGCACACGTGATGGCGAAGCCATTTTCCTTGAACATGGTGGAAATAGCGAATACTTAAATCATATTGCTCAAGTACTTAACGCGTTACATCAAGAACACCAAACAATTAATCTGTTTTTTGAGCGTTTGCTTAGCGTTAATTTACTCGAAGCTTTCAGTATTGAATATGCAGATAAAAATGGCGAAAAAGTCACAGTAAGCGGCTTTTATACTATTAACCAACAGGTGCTAAACGGCTTAACCGCTGAACAGCTTAAGCAGTTACAACAGCAAGGTGACCTACAGGCTATTTATATGGTGCTGGCATCAATGGAGCACATTCCTCATTTGCTTAATAAAAAATGGGCTCAGCAGTAATGTTTGCGGCTGCGCCAATAAAAGAATGCCAGGCTTCAAGCATTGCTGATCTAAAAGTGTTTTTAGCTGAGCAAACTGAACCACTGGTCATAAGAGATCTCTGCGTTGATTGGCCCCAAGTCATGGCAGCTAAACAAAGTTCTAAAAACGCCTTAGACTACCTTTTAGGGCTTGCCAATAACGCCCCAGTACGCAGTTTTAGCAGCCAAGCAATTCATCAGGGACGCTATTTTTATAACGCTGATTTCTCAGGGCTTAATTTCTCACAGCACGCCGATAACCTAGTTTCTGTGCTGCAAAAATTAGCACGTTCAATCACACAAACCGACAGTGATTCACTGTATATGGGCTCTACTGCTGTGGAGTATTGCGCTCCGGGCTTTAGTGTTAAAAACCCATTAACAGTGACCGATTATAACTGCTTAACCAGCCTCTGGGTGGGAAATCATAGTCAGATTGCCGCTCACTATGACAACGCCGATAACCTAGCTTGTGTTGCTGCGGGTAAGCGTACCTTTACTCTGTTGCCAACTGATCAGGTCAATAATCTTTACGTTGGTCCACTCGAATTTACACCCGCTGGGCAAGCGGTTAGCTTGGTTGATTTTAATAACCCCGATTTCAACCGTTTTCCACGTTTTAAAGAGGCTATAGCAAAGACGCAATCGGCAACTCTTGGCCCTGGCGACGCTATTTATATTCCAGCGCTTTGGTGGCATCAGGTTAGCGCAACCAGTCCGTTTAATGTGTTGGTGAACTATTGGTGGCGACAAGCCCCAGAGTATTTAGCAAACCCATTTGATGCCATGCTGCACAGTATGCTGGCAATTAAAGACTTGCCAAGCGAGCATAAACAAAAATGGCAGAAACTCTTTAATCATTATGTGTTTGCTGATGATGTGGATTTAGCAAGCCACGTTGCTGAGCCTGCGCAAGGGATATTAGCGGATATCGACGAACTAACGGCCAGAAGAATAAGGCAGCTATTACTACAAAAACTCAACCGATAGAATGAACCAAAAGCCAGCGAATGCAACGAGTTCGGCGAAGCATCTGCAGGCTCTTGGTTCATAATTCACTTATAGCAATCCGCTTAAATAAGTACTATTGCGGATTGTTCTTACCCTTTATTAGTGCTGCTGATGGCTGTGTTGTTGCACAGCCGATACCTGTTTCACTATTTTTACTACATTGAAAAACACGTACGTAATCCACCAGCATTTGCTTAGGATAACCGGCAAAATCAACACTTTGTCATCTTGCCAAACTAACTGCCAGCCTTCTCCTAGGCTGGCTTTGACAGGCGCAGGGGTTTGCTGACAGGCACTAAGCGCACCTGTTAGCAAAATAACAGCATACGATTTTACTGACATGAGACTGTTGCGTCCTCGGTGTGCGCGCTCGTTACTGATAGTTTAGCAATTGATACTTGCCATGCACCTTCAGTGGCTAATTGCCAAGGCGAGAATACTTGCCCAAGCTGCACACCTTGCTCTACAAAGCAGCTCAAATCAATTGTCAAGGTTTGCCAATCATTTGCAGCTTTAACCTGCTTGCTAATATCAAATTGGCCGTCACAGTTTTCACCGCATTGCATACCCAGCATTAACGGCGCATCAGCAGCTTGGTCTACCTTAATCTGCATTTGCAGTTGACCCGCTTTTTCAACGTAGGAACGTAAATCCGATGGAAACGCCGCCATTAAACGAACCGCAGCTGCTTCTTTACCATTAAAGCTGATTGCGCGCGCATCTTCTTGTACGTCTTTATCAAAGGTTTTTACGCTAACAGCGTTAAGGGCTGCACGGCTACTGGTCATGGCTTGTTGCTCAGAACCACTTTGTAGTTGCAGTGACCACGGTGCTTTTACGGCACGTTCAAATAATACTAAGTCTTCTAATTTAGCGGCAACTTGTGATTTTTCGCTAAGGTCATCTGCTAATGTGTTTTTATCTTGGTAAGTTAAACCAAAGCCATAAGGCAATAGTGGCGAGTAGTCTTTATCACCACGGTTTTGGTTACCTACCGGGTTATTTGGCCACGAGAACGATAACTTACCTTTAAAGTCATGATTGATAGAACCATCTTGCTTTTTAAAGATAACATCGCTGATTGCATCACCTTCACTGCCTGGTAACCAAGTTGCGACAAACGCATCACTGGCATTCAGCTCTGCATTCACCCACATTGGGCGGCCACTAATAAATAGCGACACCACAGGAATACCGGCATCTTTTAGCTTTTTAAGCAGGGCTAAATCAGTTTTATTACCACGTTGGTATTCAAGGTTATCTAAATCACCATTACCTTCTGCATACGGCTGCTCACCAAACACCACAATCGCGACATCTGGCTTAGATTCAAATTCGCCATTCACATTGTATTGAACCTGACCACCGGCTTGCTCAACTGTATTTTTGATCCCATCAAAAATTGAAGAACCCCCCGGGAAGTCGCTATTCTCGTTACCTGTACCCTGCCAAGTGATTGTCCAACCACCTGACTGCATACCGATGTTATCAGCGCCTTGACCGGCAACTAATACATTTGCATTTGCTGATAGCGGTAACAACTGTTGTTTATTTTTAAGTAGTACTAGTGATTCACGGACTGCTTGTTTTGCAACTGCGCGATGTTCTGCACTACCAATGATCTCTGTTTTACCTGAAAGCGGACGCTTAGCAGGGCTTGGCTTATCAAACAAACCTGCGCGCATTTTTACACGTAAGATACGTGTTACTGCATCATCGATACGGCTTTGTGCAATTTCGCCACTTTTAACTTGCTTAATAAGGTTTTCGTAAAGTGGTTTCCATGCATCTGTCGGTACCATGTACACATCAAGACCCGCATTTGCAGCCTGCGCACAGTTGCCATTAGTACAACCCGGAATTTGACCGTGGCCGTTCCAGTCACCAACAACAAAACCATCAAAACCCATTTTATCTTTTAGCACGTCGGTAAGTAGGTATTTACTGCCATGAATTTTTTCACCATTCCAGCTGTTGAATGACGCCATTACGGTTTGCGCCCCCGCACCTAAGCCACCTACATAACCTTGTGCATGAATATCAAATAACTCTTGCTCAGATGCCGTGTTATTACCTTGGTCATCACCGCCTTCTGTGCCGCCATCACCTAAAAAGTGTTTAACCGTACTGATCACACGTTTATCAGATAAAAAGTCGTCATCAACCGCACCTTGCAACCCCTTAACAATGGCTGCTGAATACGCTTTTACAATTTCAGGGTCTTCAGAATAGCCTTCATAAGTTCGGCCCCAACGGTCGTCACGAACAACTGCCACAGTTGGTGCAAATACCCAGTCGATACCAGTTACCATCACTTCTTGCGCGGTAGCGGCGGCAATTTTTTCGATTAACTCAGGGTTGTTTGTTGCACCTAAACCAATGTTATGTGGAAATAATGTCGCACCAATTACGTTATTGTGACCATGCACGGCATCGGTACCCCACATAGTCGGAATTGAGCTGCCATCGAGCGAGTCATCAATTGAGGCTTGATACATTTTTTCAGCAAGATCAATCCAATCTGCAGCGCTGGCATGTTTATCATTATTTGGGAATGCACCACCGCCATTAAGGTAAGAACCAAAGCCGTACTTACGCATATCTTCAACGGTTATATCGCGAATTTCTGGCTGGATCATTTGCGCAATTTTTTGCTCAAGGGTCATATTTGCCAACATTTTCGCAATTTGTGCTTCCATTTCTGGATTTGCTGCAATGCCCGTTTCGATATTTGGCCAAATTTCTTGCTCAGTGCTCACGTTGGTCACCTTATCTTGTCCAGTACAACCTAGCATGCTGACGCTTGCCATCATTAACGAACAGAGAGTGAATGTTTTTTTCAATTTCATTTTTTGCACCTATGAAGTCTGAGTTGATACTTTTGAGCCAACCAGCGCAAAGTAAGTAATATATAAATAACAGGCGATAGGTAAGAATAACGCCATTTGCACGCCAATAGAATCTGCTAATACGCCTTGTAGTAATGGAATAATCGCCCCCCCTACAATCGCTAAACATAAAATGCCTGATCCTTTTGAGGTGTATTTTCCAAGGCCGTGTAAAGCAAGGCTAAAAATGGTTGGGAACATAATCGAGTTACATAATCCCACAAGCAAAATTGCCCACATAGCAAGGCTGCCCTCACCCATCATAGCAATCAATACTAACAATACCGCCAACAAGCCATGGCATGCCAACACCTTGCCTGCATTAAATTTCTGCATTACAACTGCACCAATAAAACGGCCAACCATGGCTCCTGCAAAGTAGTAGCTAATATAATGCGCAGCTTCATTTTCTGGTAAACCAGCAATGTTATCTAGGGTCAAAAAGCCCACCAAAAAGCTACCAATCGCCACTTCTGCGCCCACATACACAAAAATACCTACAGCACCTAAAATGAGGTGGCGGTAACGCCAAACACTGCCTAAATCAACAAAATCTTCTAAATCTTGATGTGCCGCTTCGCTATCACTTTCTTTACCTAGTTTTGGCAGTTTTAAAAATGCAAAGATAACCGCAAGTACCAACAAGCTTAACGACAACATTAAATAAGGGAGTTTCACTTCTTCTGCGGTGGCTTGACTAACCTCAGATAGAATTAACCAACCACCAAAAATTGGCGCAACCGTGGTTCCTAACGAGTTAAATGCTTGTGTCATAGTCAAACGCGAAGATGCTGTTTTTTGCGGACCAAGTACACTTACATAAGGATTGGCAGATACTTGTAAAATCGTGATGCCCGAGGCAAGGACAAACAAGGCTAGTAAAAATAATTCGTACACATGGGCAACCGCAGCTGGGTAAAACAGCGCACACCCCACGGCTGCGACCAATAAGCCAACCACGATACCAAACTGGTAGCCAATACGACTGACCAACTTTCCAGCAGGGATCGACATCACAAAATACGCACCAAAGAAGCAAAATTGAATGAGCATAGCCTGCGTATAGTTAAGTGAAAACATACCTTTTAAATAAGGGATTAAAATGTCATTCAGACAGGTTATGAATCCCCACATAAAAAATAATGTGGTCAATGATGCCAGCGCAAAGTGCTGCTTAGGCATATCTGCTTGGCTTGCAGCAGCCGACACAGGGGTTGAAACATGAGCCATAATTTTCTTCTCTAGTTAATTATATTTATCAGTTTGTTACAGCAAGGTTTAATACTTAATCACTAACAGCAAATAGCGAAATATGTTGCAACATTAAATGTAAGCGCTTACATTTATAACATATAAATCATATTTAGCAATTTATTTGCAGAAAAATTGTAAGCGCTTACAACTGAGTCTAAGCTCTAATTTACTAAGCCTTACACTTAACCCGAAGGACGAGTATCTACTGTGTATAAATCAATTTCACTGTTACCAGATTCATCTTTACTCAAGCCCGAGTTCACGTTCGGTGTGGCAACAGCTTCATTCCAGATTGAAGGGGCACGCGATAAGCGCCTTGATTGTATCTGGGATACATTTTGCGAAAAGCCTGGCGCTATTGCTGACCAAAGCCATGGCGATGTAGCTTGTGACCATGTTGCACGTTGGCAGCAAGATGTCGAGATGATTGCAGATTTGGCTGTCGATGCTTACCGCTTATCTATTTCGTGGCCAAGGGTCATGCAGCAAGATGGCTCGGTTAACGAGCAAGGTATGGCGTTTTATGTTCAGTTATTAACGGCTTTAAAAGCGCGTAACATTAAAACCTATGTCACCTTATATCACTGGGATTTACCTCAATACCTTGAAGATAATGGCGGCTGGTTAAATCGCGAAACAGCCTATAAATTTAAAGACTATGCCGAACTTGTTACTCAACATTTAGGCCATTTGGTTGATTCATTCGCCACCTTGAACGAACCATTTTGTAGCGCTTATTTAGGCTATGAAGTGGGTGTACATGCACCTGGCATAAAATCACAACAAGCTGGCCGACAAGCAGCGCACCACTTACTACTCGCCCACGGCCTTGCTATGCAAGTATTACGTAAAAACTGCCCAAGCACAGAAGCAGGTATCGTATTAAACTTCAGCCCAACGTATCCTTTAACCGAAGATGATAAAAAAGCCGCAGAGCTTGCTGATCAATACCACAATCAATGGTATATCAAAGCGATTTTAGAAGGTGCTTACCCCTCTTTAATGGATGATTTAGCAGATGAAGTTAAACCAATTATTATTGCTGGCGATATGGCAATTATTCGTCAAGCCGTCGACTTTATTGGCGTTAACTATTATACCCGCATACACTACAAAAATACCGCTGATGGCTGGTTTGAAGAAGCAAACCTTGCGGATGTTCGTGTTACCGATATGGGCTGGGAAGTTTATCCTCAAGGCTTAACTGAGCTTTTAGTATCATTACATCAGCAATATGATTTACCAAAAATGTACATTACCGAAAATGGCGCAGCCATGGCCGATACATTAGAAAATGGTGAAGTGAACGACATAGAACGCGTAGATTATTATCACACTCATTTAAATGCAGTGTGTGATGCAATTCGCCAAGGCGTCGATATTCAAGGCTACTTTGCGTGGAGCTTAATGGACAACTTTGAGTGGGCCTATGGCTACGAAAAGCGCTTTGGGTTAGTTTATATTGACTACCAAAGCCAACAACGCATTTTAAAAGAAAGCGCAAAACAATATCGCGCGCTACTCAAACAGCGATAAAAATAACAACAATCGAGAACACACATGCTGACAAAAAGAGAAAAAATAGCCTACGGATTAGGCGACACAGCAAGTAATATCATCTTTCAAACGGTGATGTTATTTTTAACTTTTTTCTATACTGATATATTTGGTATTTCACCCGCGATTGTTGGCACCTTGTTTTTGGTGGTGAGAGTCGTTGATGCCATCACCGACCCATTAATGGGAGCCTTAACCGATTCAACTCGCACTAGGTGGGGAAGCTATCGCCCCTACTTACTTTGGCTCGCTTTACCATTTGGGGTGATCAGCATGATCACCTTCACCACACCTGATCTGCCTGAGTCAGGCAAAGTCATTTACGCCTTTATCACTTACACTTTGCTGATGCTGGTGTACACCGCGATTAACATTCCTTACTCAGCGTTAGGTGGGGTATTAAGTGGCGACCCTAAAGAGCGAGTATCCATTCAATCTTATCGCTTTGTGTTTGGTATGCTGGGCGGCTTAATTGTCAGTGCCTGTACCTTGCCTTTGGTAAACTGGCTTGGCAAAGGTGATAACGCTACGGGCTACCAACTCACGATGGCCCTGATGAGCGGCTTAGGTGTGATCTTATTCTTAATTTGTTTTCGCTTTACCAAAGAGCGCGTAGCAGCGCATAACACCTCATCGTTGAGCTGGAAAACCCGCATGAATACGCTATGGCAAAATGGCCCATTTAAAGTATTGTGCTTTGCCGCATTTATGCTGTTAACCAGTATGGTACTGCGCACCACCCTTGCCATTTACTATGTAAAATATGTGCTTGGTGAAGCTGAGCTGGTCACCTACTTTGTTACCATTGGCATGATAGGTAATATTTTGGGCTGTGCCTGTGCAAACCCTCTTAGTAAACGCGTTGATAAGAAAACCGCCTATATTCGTTTGCAATACATCTCTGCGGCAATTAGTTGCGTGGCATTTTGGTTGCCGGGCGAACAACTTGCACTTGCCTTTGCCGTGTACTTTTTGTGGTGTTTTTTCACGCAAATGGCAACTCCGTTACTGTGGGCAAAAATGGCCGACACCATAGATTATGGGCAATGGAAAACCGGTGAAAGGCTAACAGGCCTAGTCTACGCAAGCGTGGTCTTTTTTATTAAGCTTGGCCTTGCTCTTGGCGGTGCCATTGCAGGTTGGTTATTGGCATTTTATGGCTATGAAGCCAATACCGAACTCAGTGAACACACGCTCTCGGGTATCTTAATTTCATTTACCCTTTACCCAGCAATAGGTAGTATGCTTGTCGCATTTATCATGAAAAGGTATATTCTTGATAATCAAACGGTTGAGCGGATCAGTGCCGATTTATCGTTAAAAAAGCATCCATAACTTTGTTTAAAAAGGAATAACATGGCCACCATTTACGAGGTGTCGAAACTTGCAGGCGTTTCTCTTGCAACCGTTTCGCGAGTAATGAACAACAATGCAAATGTCAGTGATGCAACACGTAAAAAGGTCACTGCCGCAATGGATGAGCTTGGCTATAGACCTAACTCAATTGCTCAGTCACTGGCATCAAATTGCTCGAACAGTGTTGGTCTACTGGTCTCTGAATTACAAGGTCCGTTTTACGGGCCTATGATGAGCGGCATTGAAAATACCTTTCGTAATCAAGGCAAACACCTGATTATTGCTGCAGGTCACAGTGATGAAGAACGAGAAAAACAAGGGATTGAATTTTTAATTAGCCGTAACTGCGATGCGCTTATTTTGCATGTTGAAGCTGTCAGCGACGACTACCTAATTAAACTTAGCAAAGGCCGTACTCCGTTTGTACTAATCAACCGCTATATCAGCGAACTCAGTGACCGCTGCATTTTGCTTAATAATATTAAAGGCGGTTATCTAGCGACTAAACATGTTCTAGAACAAGGTCATAAAGACATTGCCTACATCAGTGGACCAGCTTGGAAGCAAGATGCCAAAGACCGCCTAGAAGGCCACAAACAAGCGCTGGCTGAGTTTAACCTTGAGTTTGATGAAAACCTCTTATTTCAAGGTGATTTCATGGAAGCGAGCGGTTATGAGGGGTTAAAAGCGCTTCATCAACAAACGCATCCATTCACGGCGCTTATCTGTGCTAATGATGAAATGGCAGTGGGTGCCATGGCAAGCGCACGTGATTTAGGGCTAACGTTACCTAAGCAATTGTCGATTATGGGCTACGATAACGTGTTTTTCACCCGTCACGTTTACCCACAATTAACCACCATTAATTACCCCATAAATGAAATGGGCCGCATGGCTGCTGACTGGGTGTTAAACCAAGTTTATCAAAAACAAACACCGCCGTTACAAACGCTATTTGAACCTGAACTTGTAGTCAGGCATTCAATTAGTCAGCAATAAGCTCGGATAACAAGCCAAGATTAATCGGTTTTAACAGCACTTGTTCTATATCAAGTTGTTTAATTCTTTCTGCCTCTGGTTCGGCGCCACTTACAATGACTAATTTTAAGTCGGGGTGGCGCTGTTTAATTTCTTTTGCTAAATCTAGCCCTCCACCATCAGGCAAATGCATATCCAGTAATACTTTAGCAAAATTTTGGTCGTCACTCAGTGTCTCAAGACAAGCGGCACAACTTGGCGCTATGACAGTTTCAACACCTAAGCTTTCAAGCAATAATTGGGTAATCTGTGCCGCATCACTGTCGTCTTCAACCAATAAATAACGCGTGCTCTGGTTGGTCATTTCAGGGCTGTCGTCTTGCTCAACCACAGGTGCAGTATTGCCTTCGCAAATATAATGATTAAGCACTTGGTAAAGCAACCCAGAATCAACCGGCTTGGCAATCATATCGTTAAAACCAAGTGCGCTTAACTCAGTTTTCACCCCTTTCATAGTGGCCGCAGTAAGCGCGATAATTGGCCCTTGATAACCCATTTTACGAAGTTCAATAGTGGCTTCTTTACCGCCCATAACCGGCATATGCAAATCAATAAAAACAATATCAAAAGGCTCACCCGCTTGTTCTGCATTAGCGACTTTCTCAATAGCTTGTTTACCGTGTTCTGCGTATTCCACTTCAGCACCGGTCATAGTGATCATATGACCTACTAGGTTACGTAAATCTTTTAAGTCGTCGACCACTAATACCCGACCACTGGTTTCAAGGGTGGCTAATTTTTGTTGGCAATCAGGGTTTGAATCAAAACGCAGTACTTGGCGCTCAACATCACGAATGTTGCCCGGGTAGATAGAAAGGGTAAATTCTGAGCCCACACCTTGCGTAGACTCAAGCTCAATTGAGCCTTGCATTCGATTAAGTAGCTCAGAACAAATGGCAAGGCCAAGCCCTGCTCCACCGACATCTCGGGATTCTACATCAGCAATTTGTTCAAATGGTTTAAAGATCAAAGCTTGTTTTTCGGCTGGGATTCCAAGACCTGTGTCTTTAATACTAAAAAACAGCATTTCGCGCTCATTAACCCAAGCAGTCCAAGCACGCACTGTGATCTCGCCTTGGTTAGTAAACTTAATTGCATTGTTGATGATGTTAATCAGGATTTGGCGTAACCGCGTCGCGTCTGTGTTGACAACTAAAGGTAAGGCTTGCTGAGATTCAAATTTAAGTGTTAAGCCTTTATCAACCGCTGAGACGCGCATTAAGGTATAAACGTCCGCCATTAGGCTATCTAAATTGACATCACTGCAATTGAGCTCAAGTTTATCAGCAGCAATTTTTGATAGGTCGAGCACATCATTAAGTAAGCTCAGAAGATGCTTACCATTTCGGTAAATCACACCCAGCTCGTTTTGGGCATGCTGGTTCTTACCACTTTGCATTAGTAACTCGGTATAACCCAAGATGGATGACAGGGGCGTACGTAACTCATGGCTTAAATGCGCCAAAAAACGGTCTTTAGAACGGTTTTCTGCTTCAGCTTTTAAGCGTTCAACACGCTCATCTTCAACATCTCGTCGTGCTAACGCATAACGAATAGCGCGGGCAAAACGGCTAGAGTTCATCTCGTTTTTAACAAGGTAATCAACCGCACCGGCATCAAGCGCTGCAGAATCGAGAGCTTCATCTGATTGCCCGGTAAGCATGATAATCGGACCGCGAAAACCATTATCAACGGCCCGTTTTAGCACTTCTAAACCATCAGAGGCACCTAAACGATAATCTAACAAACAAATATCATGCTTGTTTTCGCTCAGCACACTGATGGCCTGTTCAGGGCAACTTAACCACTCAACATCGAATGTATGGGAACCTAATTGCTCTAGGTAGTCGCAAGTAAGAATATAATCGTCTTCGTCGTCTTCTACTAAGAGTAATCGGGTTACCTTATCTAACATTCTTATTCCTTATAGCAATTTGCTTAATAAAATATTATCGCAAATTGGAATTAATCGTTCTGTGGTGTTGGCAGCTCTACAAACTCTACCCAGTATTTCCCTAATGTTTGCATTAACTCGACTAAACCTTCAAAAGTAACTGGCTTAGTAATGTATGATGCAGCCCCTAAGTCGTAGCCTTTAACCATATCTTCTTCTTGTTTTGATGTAGTTAAAATCACCACCGGAATACCCTTCAAGTTAGGGTTAGCTTTGATTGCTTGTAAAGCTTCACGGCCGTCCATACGCGGCATATTCAAATCGAGTAAAATCAAGCCCGGGCGCGGTGAGCTTTCTTTTTCACTAAATTTGCCTTTACGCTCAAGGTATTCAAGCAGTTCTACACCGTCTTCAACAAAAAACAACTCGTTTAATACACGGCTTTCGGCCAATGCATCTTGGGTTAATAAACGATCATCTTCGTCGTCATCAGCCATTAAAATGGTTATTGGTTTAACTTTATTAAGTGGCATTACGCCTCTCCTTGTAGTGTGAAAAGCGATGTTTCCACGGGTAATTTAAGAGTGAAGCTTGCACCCTCACCAACGTGACTACTTGCTGTTATTTCTCCGCCATGGCGCTCCACAATACGGCGACAAACCGATAGTCCTATGCCTGTGCCTTTGTATTGCGAACGGCCATGTAACCGCTGGAACGGAACAAATATTTTTTCTAGGTATTCTTCTGAAAAGCCAATTCCGTTATCTGAAATTGTAATAACTTCCCACTCTACATCAGTGTGATGAACTTCGCTAAATTCTGAAATTCGCTGATATGCAATATCAATGACAGGCGCAACATTCTCACGTCTAAACTTTACTGCATTCGACAGAATGTTTAAGAACAACTGTAGCATTTGACTCGGGTCTGCTTGAATATGCGGTAAGGTATCGAGGTTAACCGTGGTCTCAGATTCTTTTATTGCGATTTCAAGATCATCAAGTACCTCTGCAACGACTTCATTCAAATCTGTATCAACAAAGTCCTTACCACGAGTGGTTACGCGTGAGAATTCAAGTAGGTCATTGATTAAATTAGACATACGCTGAGCGGCATTTTTCATACGATTAATATAATCAACCCCTTTTTCGCCGAGCTCATCTTTAAACATCTTTTCAAGGCGGTCACTGAAGGCTTGAATCTTACGCAGTGGTTCTTGTAAATCATGACTTGCAACAAAGGCAAAGTCTTCAAGCTCTCTATTTGAGCGACTTAGCTCATCTGAATAGATGGTTAACTCTTGCGTACGTTCTGCAACCTTTGCCGCCAAGTTTTCGTTTTGTTTTTCAAGGTCAGCTCGGTACTTAGCTTGATTGCGTATGTTGATACGGGTTAACACAAACATACCAATAAGCAGTAAAGCACTTGTCACTGCAGTAATCGCAAATGTTAACTTCGCTTCGTTTTTAATTTGTGAGAGCTTTGCAAACTGCTCTATTTTAAAATTAAGCTCACGCATTTGAATTTCATCAACTCCAGCGCGAATATCTTTATATAAATCACGACCTTGGTCTGTTAATAACAAGCGGCGAGCTTTCACGTCTTTATTTGCAAGAGCCAGATCGGTGGTTTTAGTCATCACTGCGACTTTATCGTTTACTAAATGAATTAAACGAGCAATGCGGTCTGCTTGACCGGGAATTTCTGAATGCAAGCTTTTCACAAGCATGATCTGCGCTTGCATTGAAGCGATAGCATCATTGTAAGGCAGTAAATAATCTTCTCGGTCACTAAGAAGGTAACCTCGCTGACCTGACTCAGCCTGTACTACAGATAAATGTAGCCGCTCTATTGCAGTATTAAGTGAGTTAGTATTATCAAGACTACTTTGTGTTTCTGTTAGAGAGCGAATGCTATTGAGGGCTAAAAAAGCATTCGCCACCACGATACACAGCACCACGGCAATAAAGCCAGCCCAACTGACCGCTATTTTTCCTTTTTGTTTTTGCATTTGCTTCCCAATCAATGAGTGCTCAATCTGCTGCGTGAGTGTCACTTATTTCTTGTAAGTGTTCACTGCACTGCTGACAGTTTGTAATTATTTTATCTAATGCCTCGAGCGCTTTTTGCTTAGGCATATCATTTTCTAATACGAGCTTAACTAACTCTGCATTCATCGAAATACGGTTTAGCGGTGCACGAGCATCGTGCACCATTTTTCGTAAAGACTCGTTGTTACTCATAGCTATCCTTAGTTATTTGTATTCGCCAATGCCCCCATAAGCATTTAAACGGTTATAAAGTGTTTTCGTACTGATCCCCAGCATTTGCGCAGCAATCGTCTTATTACCTTGTACTTTATCTAAAGTCGCGTGGATCAATTCTTTTTCAACTTCTTCAATGGTTTGCCCTGCAACAACTTGGTTTGCTTGGCTCTCTTTATTCACTTTAGAAAACGGTGATTCTAACGAATCAGGTAAAGTAATAACGGAGCCTTTAGGGTCACTCATAATAAAGGCACGGTGTATAGCATGGCGAAGTTCACGCACGTTACCAGGCCAATCATGGGCCTCAAGTTCTTTGATTTGCGCTGCTTGCCATTTAAAGTCGGTGCCGTTTTCATCATTAAGCTGCTCTAAAAAAGCATTGGCAAGCAATGGAATATCTTCTTTGCGCTCACGAAGCGGTGGAATATCAATAGGGAATACCGCTAAACGAAAGTAAATGTCTTCACGAATAACATTATTTTGCGCAAGGTCGGTCAAGGTGCGGTTGGTTGCAGAAATAACGCGGCAATTTACCGCTTGCTCTTTGGTTCCACCCACTCGAGTTACTTTTTTACTTTCGAGTACACGCAGTAAGTTTGGCTGCATATCAATGGGCATTTCTGTCACTTCATCTAAAAACAAAGTACCACCAGCAGCTTGCTCAAACACCCCCTCTTTACGTGCAATAGCGCCTGTAAATGCGCCCTTTTCATGGCCGAAAAGTTCGCTACCAATCAGCTCTTTAGAAAATGCACCACAGTTAGTTGCTACTAAAGGGCCATCACACTCAGTGGCGTTGTGAATTGCCTGAGCAACCACTTCTTTACCAGCACCACTTTCCCCCATCAACATTACATTGGCAGAAGTTGCTGCAACACGCTCAATCATAGTGTAAAGCTTTTGCATCACCTCAGATTCACCAATTAAGGTGCCAAAGTGGCGCTTTATAGCTGGCGTTGCTTTTTTCTTAGGGCTTGCTTTTTTCGGGTTGAGTACCCGTTCTATATCTTCTCGTTGTAGTGGTTTGACTAGGTGACCAACATTAGGCTCACACATTTCAGCCAACTTACCCTTTACTGAAGGATGCCCTGAAATTAACGTAACACGAGGCGATTGACCGATTGCTTTTAAGTGCTCAAGCAAATGTAGACCGCTGCCATCTGGCAACATAAAATCTAAAAAAACATGGTCAAACGTGTTGTTTTCAAACCATTGCTCAGCTTCAGCAAGGTTCGCTGCGGTATTTATATTGTGCCCGAGGAACTCAACAATGTGACAAACTACATCACTAAACTCACTGTCATCATCAACTAAAAGTACGTTTAACATATTTATTCCATAAGCTTTTTTAATCATTCTACGCTTAGTTCCAATAAAAATAAAATAAAGCGCGTTAGATACTAATTGAATTCAAATTACGACCATATTACTGCATTTAGTTCCACTTTAGGGTAAAAAGTGAGAAAAATACTAGAAACGGGTTATTATTGCCTACTCAAAATTAAGCTGAGCTGTACTTATTTTAAGTTATTAAGTTGTAATCATATGAAGTTATTAAGAAAAGTTATTCACCCAAGTTTAGGAAACGACTACGGCACTGTATTTATTCGTAACACTGCCCGCGCCATTGTTTTAAAAGGTGAACAAATACTGCTTTTGTATACCGCTCGTTATGATGACTACAGTTTACCGGGTGGCGGGGTTGATAAAGGCGAAAGTATTGAGCAAGGGCTCCTGCGAGAACTTCATGAAGAAACAGGTGCACAACAAATTCAAATAAAGCAGTCACTAGGCTTATACGAAGAAATCAGACCTTGGTACAAAGACGACTTTGACTGTGTTCATATCAAATCTTATTGCTACTTTTGTGAAATAAGCGATGAATTTGCTGACCCAAAAATGGAGCACTACGAAGTGCAAAATGGCATGCAACCTAAGTGGGTGAATATATTTGATGCCATCGCACACAACGAAACCACCATGGCAATGAGTGAAAAACAGGGCTTATCGATTCAGCGCGAGACCTTTTTATTAAAGCTGATTGCTGACACTCTTTAAGTTTTTTACATTACTTTACGCAACCCTCAGCCATTGGGGCAGTCTATACTTATAATTAAAACCAATTATGAGAGTCAACCATGAGTAAAGTAGCTGCCCTTTCTAAGCCAACCATCCTGTTACATTGGACCGTTGCCATTTTGTTTATCGGCGTATTTGCGATGGGCATTTATGTTGCTGATTTTGCCGAGCCACCCGCTAAATTTACTTATATGGGATGGCATAAATCAATGGGCTTAGTAGTATTAGTTTTTGCCATCGCAAGGCTTATTTGGCGCATAAAAGAAGGCGCATTACCTGCAACATCTGACATGCCTAAATGGCAAACCGTAATTGCTCACCTCACTCATGGCTTATTATTACTTGCGACCCTAGCTATGCCGTTATCTGGATTTATCATGAGCTATGCGGGCGGTCGTGCAATTAGCTTCTTTGAGTTTGAGCTATTAAGCGCACCAGAAAAAACACCTTGGCTTGCAGATGCAGGCAGCTTTGTGCACCACAGTTCTGTGCTCATTATCGTGGTGATTTTAGCCTTACACGTTGCTGCTGCACTTAAACACCAGTTTGTTGACAAAGATGGCATGCTGAGCCGCATGCTAGGTAAGTCTTAAATAAAATTTAAGCGGGCTTAGGGTTAGCATAAAAACGCCATAAGCCCACTAAATTACTCATTAAAAACACTGTTTCCATTACCACTGCTAGTGGTGAAAACGCTAATAAATTGTGAACTATCCAGCACACAGTGCCGACAATCATCAACAGGCGTAAGGTAAAATCTTTGCCTTGGAATGAAGCATAGGTTTGCATTAACGTTGCTGCCAGTGCGATAAAGCTAACCCAGCTATGCAATGTTAATAGTACTGCGCTAATACTCAAAAGCATAAACGCTATCATCACCCAAGTTTTGCGCGCAAAAATACAATAGCCATAACGTAGTGCTGCAATCAGCATTAAGCTTGCAGCACTGAAATTATCAAGCAGCATAAAATGCACTGATGTCAGTAATACTGAGCTAAACAAACAAGCTAAAATAGCTTGTCTTTGTTTAAACTGAAAAGAAGCCAAATCAAGTAATGTGGCAATGGCAACTAAGCACTGAGATAAAATAAACATAACGACTCCTGAAAAATCAGCAGTGTAATGTTCACCGTTTTGCTGCGCCTTAACTTAAGTTAAGACGCCGTCTAATTCGCGATAAAGAAATCGCTGAAATCCCTAAATACATAGCAACATCGTTTAAGCTTAATTGCTCAAGCCAGTGCGGTTTTTGATCTAATAAATATTGATAACGTTGCTCTGGCGTATTGAGTAATAAAAACGCTTCTTTTGCTTCTTTAAACAATAATTGCTGACTAACTAATTGATGTTTAATTGCTTGCCAGTCACTACTATCAAATAAAACCAAAGGTACCTTAATAAGCTCAGCATCACGTATTACTTTGAGTTGATAGAGCGCAGGGGTTTTAGTCAACCAGTTCCCATAAAGCAGTGCAAACTCATCTTGAAAGTAAAACTCTTTACACTTTTGTGTGCCTTGCGATGATGCATGTAATGCACCAAGCACCCCTGATATAATTAAGTAACCCGCATCTTGCTCATCGCCTTGCTGTAATAAAATATCTCCCTTGGCGTATCGCTTAATTGTGCATTGCCCAGCAAGTTTATTACGAAATTCACAGGCTAGCTGATGGTAACTATCACCGAGCGGGAGTAACTGGGTATCTGTCAAGATTGCCAACCTTGCATTAGTAGTTCAGTAATTTGCTGAGCATTAATACCTTCTCTAACAATAAAGCGCTCACCACACCAAAGTGGTGAAAAACCACTATCGCCTTTGGCTTCAGCTTTTGCGCGTAATGCGGTCATCGCAATCGACGCATACGGAAAAGGCGGCGCTTGCTCTGGCATAGCTCCTAACTCTTGCATGACTCGATTGCTAATACCTCGTGCTGGACGACCAGAGAATAAGGTCGTCAATTCAGTTGAGTCTGGCGCAACTGTTTTTAATACTTCACGATGTAAAGCACTTGTTGTCGCTTCTTCACAAAGTAAGTAAGCGCTCCCCACCTGCACTGCTGCGACACCTAATGCTTGGTATTGGGCGACATCTTCTGCCGTGCAAATTCCACCTGCTGCAATAACAGGTATATCAAGCTCTACACTTTCTCGCACTAATTGCGCAGTGGTTGGTTGCAGCGACAAATCCATTGATAAAAAATGGCCGCGGTGGCCGCCAGCTTCAATCCCTTGTGCAATAACCGCATCGGCTCCATTTGTTTGTAACCAACGCGCTTCATCTAACGTTGTGGCTGATGAAAGAACCGTTCCGCCCCACGCTTTTATTTGAGAAACAATCTCTCTACTTGGTAGACCAAAATGAAAGCTTACAACGGCAGGCGTGTAAGGCGCGATAATATCTATTATTTGTTGATTAATTGGCTGGCGCGAAGCATTACGGGTAAATTGTGAGACATCGACAGCAAACTCATCAAAATAAGGTGTAAGCAGATTATGCCAAGCCGTTTGCTGAGCCAGGGTATAGTCGGGTGTTTGATGACAAAAAAAGTTAAGATTGTAAGGCTTATCAGTATGCTGGCTAAGATAATCAAGTTCTGATTTTAGCAGCTCTGCTGAGAGCATAGCGCAAGGTAAAGAACCAAGCCCTCCAGCTTCACACACAGCGACTACCAGTTTGGCATTTTGCACACCCGCCATCGGCGCTTGAATAATCGCAAGTTCAGTTTTTAACACAGAATTTGTCATTACATATTCCTTGTAAGTTTTTCAACCTAATGCAGTTTTTACAAAGTTTAAGCTTCTCAAAGGCTAACTGAAAAATAAAAGTCTTCTAAAACAATAAGCTATAAAAAGCAAAAAATAGGTATTAGCTTTGCAGACTAGCTCCTACAACTTTGTAAGGAGATAATGATGACTGATACTGTTACTACAATCAATCCAACTAATGAACAAACGATCAAGACTTATAACTTATTGTCACTGCAACAAGCACAGAGTGAAGTTGACCAATGTCATCAAGCATTTTTAAAATGGCGCACTACATCCCATGAGCACCGCGCAAAATTACTTAATAAACTTGCACAAGTAATTGATTCTAATCAACAAGAATTAGCCCAACTAATGACCGATGAAATGGGTAAGATTTACCAACAGGGCCTTCAGGAGGTTGAGCTTTGTGCAGCAATTTGTCGTTATACCGCTGAGCAGGGACCAAAAGTGCTTGGCGATGAAAAGCGAGATATGCAAGACGGACATGCAATTATTAGTTACCAACCAATTGGTGTAATACTTGGTATCCAACCATGGAACTTCCCGTTATATCAAGTCATTCGCTATGCTTGCGCGAATGTTATGGCAGGTAACACCACAGTGCTAAAACATGCGGGTAATGTATTTGGCATGGCCGAAAAGATTGAACAGTTATTTAAACTGGCTGGTTTTGACGATTATTGCTTTAAGAACTTACTTATTGACGGTAAAACCGCAAGCGAACTAATAGATCACTCAGCGATTCGTGGTGTAACCTTTACTGGCAGCGATGGCACAGGCAAAAAAGTCGCAGAGCGAGCAGCTAAACAGGTTAAGAAAACCGTGCTCGAATTAGGCAGTAACGATGCATACATCGTACTTGATGACGCTGATTTAAATACGGCGATTACCGCATGTACGCAAGGTCGTTTGATAAACAACGGACAAACCTGTGTTGCGGCAAAACGCTTTATTGTGGTTGATGCTTTATATGATGATTTTAAAGCTCTAATCAAAGAGCAGTTTGAGCAAGTTGTTCTTGGCGATCCGAACGATGAAAAAACCACGCTTGGCCCAATGGCTCGTAAAGATCTGCGCGATCAGCTTCATCAGCAAGTCACTGACTCTGTAAATGCAGGTGCTACTATTATCACGGGCGGTAAAGTTGCTGAACACACCGGCTTTTATTACACCCCGACCTTGCTTGAAAATATCAAACCGGGCATGCCCGCTTATGACGATGAATTATTTGGCCCTGTGGCATCACTTATTCGAGCCAAAGATAACGCTGAGGCAATGCAAATTGCTAATGATTCACGCTATGGTCTTGGCGGCGGTATTTTCTCAAAAGATGAACAAGCAGCCATTGAGCTTGCAAAGCTTCACTTTGACACCGGTATGGTAAATATCAATGGTTATGGTCTTGCGCAACCGAACTTACCATTTGGTGGTGTAAAAGACAGTGGCTATGGCCGTGAACATGGCGGTTTTGGACTACGAGAATTTGTTAATATCAAAACCATTATGGTCAACGACTAATCACTATTAAGGGCTCATTAGAGCCCTTTCTTATATCTAATTGTCCGCCCTGAATAAGGTTATCACTTTTCATACCAATCCGCTTAATTAAGTAGTCTATTTTGAGGCAATAAAACCTCGTTGATAACAAGGCAAAAATTTCGTTATTTAGTTGTTCTAAATGAGAAATTTTTAACGCAGTTAGCGACAGGTTTTATCCCTCAAAATGATTAAGTATTATTGCGGGTTGGTATTAAACATTGGCACTTGTTGCTTCGAGGCTGCTGGCATTTTTAACTCATCCACTGCTTTTTCTTTATCAATCTGCTCTTGTTGTTTTTGATTGTCAGAATCGGGGTTATAAACAAGCTCTGTGAGAAGTGCAAAATGGTCTGAGCCATACTTTGCCAAACGCTCAATACGCTTAACACTAAACTCATTACTATGAAAAAGATGATCAAGTGGCCAGCGCATAAAGAAATAACTGGCATGAAAGGTATTAAAAAAGCCGCGGCCTTTACGTGGGTCTAACAAGCCACTAATACGCATAAACAAACGGGTACTTCGCGACCAAGCAACATCATTTAGATCTCCTGCAACAATACAAGGTCGCAGTCTGTTTTTAAGTGCTTTTGCTAAGATAATTAGTTCAGTATCACGCGGCCGTGAGCTGTCTTCTTCCGTGGGGCTCGGAGGTGCAGGATGAATAAAATGCCCTTGAACTTCTACGCCATCTGCATCTTCAAACAAAATATGGATTGAGGGGATATCGCTTTCTATAAGCTCACAAACTTGCTGTTGTTTAATTTTAAACTTGCTGTACAAGTGCATACCATAACGATTATCTTTTGGGCAGTACACTCGATACGGGTATTCTTGCTCTAAACTGCTCAGTTCATTCTGCCAAGTTTGATCAGACTCTAACGTAATGAGTAAGTCTGGTTGGTGCGTGTTAACTAAAGCAATGAGTTTGTTATATTCAGTGTTCGACATCAGTACATTTGCCGACATAATGCGAATACTGTGCTTATCGGTTTTATTGCTTGAAGCAACTTCTTTATTAGCGAGCCTTGTGTAAGGGTAAATCCAGCCAACTTGTAAAAGCAACACGACGATACTCGCCAGAGCACAACCAATATAAGGCGCGGAGCCCGTGCGACTGATTAAATAGCTTGCAGCAATTAAACTCGCACAAGCAAGGTAAACCACTTGCAAGCGTACAAAGTCACAACTGCGAATTAAATAATGTTGGGAATATGAAAATGGCAAGATTGAGACCACTAGCAGCATGGCCAATAGTGAACCCAATCCATAAGTCATGATCGATTCAAGCAAAACTAGCGGCTCAGAATAGAAATAATTTCTCGGGTGTCTTCCACTAAACGCACGACAGTATCGTCAACTTGAATTGAGATTAGACCATCTCTATCTCGAGATTTAATCACTTTACCGCGGCGGTAAATATCACGGTCAAGAATATCGCCTTTACGTAATTTCTTCTGCCAACCGGGTGGTAAATCGCCACCATTATCAAGTTTCTTTTCAAGGCCAGGTGGTAGACTTTTATCTTTGCCCTTATCCTTGTCTTTATCTTTTGCAAGTGCGCCAGCCGTCACTAGGCTTAAACCTATCACTGCAACTGTTAACAATGCTTTCATGCGAGTGCTCCTTCTATGAGTCCCAATTAAGCGTAGCAAGTTTTTCTGAACTGGGTATGAAACCAGCTAAAAAAAGCCGCTAAGCGGCTTTTGACAGGATTAACGATGGCGAGTGACGATTGATAAAATCTCTCGCGTATCGTGTACTAGATGAATAAGGCGGTCATCGATTTCGATGGCAATAATGCCATTTCGGTCGCGACGTTTAATCACTCGCCCATGACGATATATATCACGGTCAAGAATATCACCATGGCGATAACGCTTATACCAACCTGGTGGTAAGCCACCACCATACCCTACTTTTTTGTATAAACCGGGTGGTAAGTCACGGTAGCTGTAATGATCGTATCTATCGTAACGATCATGTCTGTCATGATGATGGTGATGTTTGTGGTGTTTTTTATGTTTTTTATGCTTTTTACGTTCGTGCTTATGTTCGTATCTATCGTGGTCACGATCATGTTTCGCGTTTGCTTCCATAGGTATCAAACTCAAACCTAAAACAGCAACTGAGATAGTAATTAATTTATTCATAATAGAGACCCTCAACGTTTGCTCTTGATAAAAAGCCTAACGTTTTAGCCTGAATCATAGATGAAGGGTTACAATTTAAAAACGCAACTGTTTACATATCAACACATTAGAAAGCTAATATTTACATTCCTTTAAACTTCTTTGGCACTATTTACGAAAAATCGAGTCTGAGTTACAGTTTCGTTTGAGGCGTTTGTCGTTATATTTGCAACATAAACAAAGGCTTCCTCACAACATAATAAGGATAATTTATGAATGTTCTAAAATGGTGTTTGGTCATTAGTATTACTGCACTAACGGGCTGTAGTGCCATGATGAGCCAATATGGCAATCAAAAAACGCAATCAAGTTCATTGGTTGAGTACCTTTACCCAGACCAACAAGATAGAGCTGCACACCAAGCAACGATTCCAACTTTGAACTTACCAGCCACGGTAGGGATTGCCTTTATTCCTAACAAGTACAATGATGACTTGCATCATGGTGATGAAATCGCACTGCTAAATAAAGTTAAAAAGCAGTTTATGCAATATGACTACATAGACCGTATTGAAGTGATCCCAAGTACTTATTTAAAAGGCAGCGAGGGATTTACCGCATTAGAACAAGTATCTCGATTATATGATGTGGATATTATGGCGCTTGTTTCATACGACCAAGTGTCGCAAAGCTTAGAAAATAACGCTGCATTTTTATATCTAACGATTGTTGGTTTATATGTGATTCCGGGCAATGAGAACTCAGTACAAACCTTTGTAGATACTGCCGTATTTGACGTGAAAAGCCGAAAAATGCTGTTTCGCGCGCCAGGTATTCATAAAGCAGAGCAACGCAGTACAGCAATTGGCATCGATGAAGTCGCTAAAGAGCAGTCGCTGGCAAGCTTTAATGGAGCTGTTGATGACATGATCACGAATCTCGATGCTGAATTAGCGCAATTTAAAACCCGCGTAAAAGAAGAAAAAGTAGCCAATGTCACACACAGAAATGGCAGTGGCGGCAGTAGCTTATTCTGGTTAGTGGCAGTACTGGCAGGTTTTGCCGTACATCGCCGTAGTGCATAACAGACAAAGTTATTAATCGAGAAAGCTTTTACCCATCCTAAAAAGCAGATACCCTTTGGTTTTTGTTGTACCTAACCAAAGGGTTTTCATGAAGTTGTCGATACTTTCAGTGCTTGTGGGCACCTCATTATTTAACCAACAAGCCATTGCAAATAATGAACTAGAACATATTACAACGACCGCCTCGCGCAACGAAGTGTTGGCAGATCCATTGCCTGTTGTGGTCAGCAGTATTTCACAGAAGCAACTGGCGCTTATCGCTCCAACTCACATTGAACAAGCCCTTAAACAGGTTGCTGGTGCTAATCTTCAACACGGTAACGGCCAAGAGTATTTACCCGCTTTACGTTCGCCTGTACTTTCTGGCGCAGGTGCCTGCGGTGGCTTACTTACCGCCGAAGATGGTATTCCACTTCGCGCAGCTGGTTTTTGCAACATCAATGAATTATTCGAAGCCCACACTGAAATGGCTGAACGCATCGAAGTACTGAAAGGCCCGGGCTCTGCACTTTATGGTTCAAACGCTGTACATGGTGTAGTCAACGTGATCACCCCAGATACAACCTATAACCACAACCAACTTGGTTTTGATTACGGCTCGTTTGGCTACACCCGCTACAAACTAGGTACGGGTCGTGATTTTGGCCAACAAGGTTTAGGTATTAATGCCACTATTACTCGAGATACGGGTTATCGTGATGACGAAAGTGTTGATCAAGAAAAGCTATCACTACGTCACCGTTTTGATGGCGAAAAACTAAGTGTAAGTACAGGCCTGACTTACACCCATTTAGATCAACAAACAGCTGGCTACATCGAGGGCTTTGAAAGCTACAAGGATAAGCAAATAGCTCAGTCTAATTTTGATCCTGATGCATTTCGTAAAGCCCGCTCTTTGCGTATTTGGTCAAAGCTAAATTGGACACAAGATGAGGCTAACAGCTTTACCCTAACGCCTTATATCCGCGACCAAGACATGACCTTCTTTAAGCATTTTTTACCGGGTACTCCCCTTGAAGAAAATGCTCAGCAAGGTGTTGGTATACAATCAAGCTGGCAGCACAAGTTAACCGGCTCTAGCCTGTTAACTGTTGGCTTTGATGGTGAGCTTACAGATGCTGACTTTTTACAATATCAAGACAGTCCCACTCAAGGCTCAGCATTTTTAGTCGCCACCGTGCCTCAAGGCAAACATTATGATTATCAAGTAACAAGCACCCTATTAGCACCGTTTGTGAACCTTGATTGGCAACTTGATGAGTTACTTATCAGCCTGGGTGGTCGATACGAGCGTATGCGTTATGACTACGACAACCATATGTTGGCTGGCCGCACAAAAGAAGATGGCACAGCATGCGCCATGGGTGGGTGTCGCTATTCTCGACCAGAAAGCGGCGAAAATCGCTTTACTAACTTTTCACCTAAGCTTGGTTTAAGCTATCAATATGCTGAAAACCAGTTTATCTACGCCAATGCTTCAGAAGGTTATCGAGCACCGCAAGCGGCAGAGCTTTATCAGTTGCAACGCGAACAAAATATCGCAGATCTGAAATCTGAAACAGCTAAAAACCTAGAGCTTGGTATAAAAGGTCAACAAGCACAGCTGCATTATGTAGTTAGCATTTATGCAATGAATAAAAAGAACACCATTTTCCGCGACAGTGATTTTTATTACGTCAATGATGGCCAAACTCAGCATCGTGGTGTTGAGCTTGAGTTAGCTTATGCCATTACGCCAAGTCTATCGATGCAGTTAGCCGCGAGCCACGCCAAACATACATACAGTTATGACCAAGTACTCAGCGGGGTTAACATCAATGGTAATCTTATTGATACTGCTCCACGCAACATCGCAAACTTACAGCTACTTTGGCAAGCAAACGACATTACGCGTGTTGGTCTTGAGCTACATACCACCAGCAGCTACTTTACTGATCCTGAAAACCAGCATAGTTACCAAGGCCACTCATTAGTAAATTTACGAGCGGCGTGGCAGCTAACAGCTAACCTTAGTGTGACGGCACGAATAAACAATTTAACCGACGAGCGTTACGCAGAGCGTGCTGACTACACTACATTTAGTGGCGACCGATACTTTCCGGGTAGACCGCGCAATGCCATGTTATCAGCAAGTTATCAGTTTTAAATAACCGCATTTTTTGGTGAGCTATCTCATAGTTCACTCACGCTGTTTCGTGTTTTGGTATGATAAATGTACCTCTTGCTATTACTTCTAAACAGCGTGACATCTTCTCAAAATCTAATTCGTAACCTTCTTTTAGTGCTGGGCATTTTTCTTATTGCAGCCAGCTTACGAGCCCCGATCACTGGCATTGCACCGGTACTTGAACAGATCATTGAACAGTTTCAGTTAAATGCATCGCAAGCCGGCATGTTGACGACTTTACCTTTAATCGCGTTTGCCATTGCCTCACCTATGGCGGCAAGTCTTGCTAAAAAGTGTGGCCTTGAAATATCACTGTTTATTGCCCTTGTACTCATAGGTATAGGGGTTGTCTCTCGGGTTATTGATTCTGCCACCGTGCTTTTTATTGGTACCGCAGTAATTGGTGTCGGTATCGCGATTGGTAATGTGTTATTACCAAGCCTAATAAAGCGTGACTTTCCACACAAAGTGGCAGTAATGACGTCGAGTTATGTTTTGGCGATGGGCATATTTGGTGGCAGCTATTCAGCACTCATCATTCCGCTCGCTGAATACAAAGAAATTGGCTGGCAATTGGCGCTTGCCAGTTATGCTTTACTGGTTGTGCTGGCTATTATGGTGTGGTTACCACAACTTAAGCAACATACCATGCCAAAACAGGCATATGTGTCAAACAATACACAAAACAAAATTTGGCACTCTGCACTGGCTTGGCAAATCACCTTATTGCTCGGCTTTAACTCCTTTTTCACTTATATCATGCTTGGTTGGCTACCCAGTATTTTAATAGAAGGTGGCCATAGTGCGCAGCACGCGGGCGCTTTGCAAGGCGCCTTTCAAGTAGCCTCTGCGCTACCAGGTATTGTGCTTATTCCTCTGCTTGCCAAATTAAAAGATCAACGCATCTTAACGCTAAGCTTGGCATTACTTGGCGCGCTTTGTTCTGTTGGATTATTAGTTGCGCCTAGTTTTGCGATGCTTTGGTCAGTCACCTTAGGTTTTTGCTCAGGTGCCTGTTTTATCTTAGGCTTATCATTTGTAAGCCTACGTACTCATAACTCAATGCAAGCCGCTGCGTTATCGGGTATGGCGCAATGTATCGGGTATTTATTGGCTGCCACAGGCCCTATTATTGCGGGCGCCTTACATAGTTATTTCAACAACTGGGCGGGAGCACTTTGGCTGTGTATGGCATCAAGCCTATTGTGTGCTTTATTTGGTTACTTAAGTGGCCGAAATATCACCATCGGCCAGCAATAAATATGAAACCACAGCTATTTAGGGGCGGTTTCAAAGGCACTCATATTACTAAGGTTATCGAGCCAAGGTTTATGTGAGCGATACCAAATATGCGCTTTAGGGATGAGCTCATCAGCTTGCTCTACGGCGCCAATACGTAAGCCATAAATACGTTCACCTGCACCGACAGAAGTCGCGTACAAAGCTGTACCACAATTACCACAAAACCCTTGCGCACGTTGGTTGCCACTTTCAGCTATTTTTATATATTCTTTTGGCTTAGCACCTGTAAAGGTAACTCCATCTGGCATAGACACCACAACCGTACGAAAAGGCGCACCTGAGATAATTTGGCAATCAGTGCAGTGACAGTTTATCACTTTATTTTCATCAACGTTTGCATGGTAAGTTACCTCACCACAATGACAACGACCGGTAACCTTCATATTAAACTCCTTGTTGAGATGACTGCTCTTTTACAGGGTAATGATTAGCGTGTTTCAAGCTTTGTAAATCATTAAACCGTACCCTATGCTGGGCCATAATAGGATGTATTTTTTTGCTGATCAATTGCCTAATGTAAAAGGGCTGATTCGGCACAAAATGATGGATTGTGTGGGTGCGGCCAAAATCAAAACAAAATAGTTGAAACGGTAAAAACCAACGACTGGTGATCACATGCGTTTGCTCAAGCAAATTATTTACACCACCATAATAATGCATTGACGATGTCACTAAGTTAAGAGACGTTGAGCGAATAATATTAGGCACGATAAGTACCACCATTAAAAACTCTGCCATCGCCAATAACTCAGCTCCCCACGACGGCAATGTAAATGGCTGTACAAACTGCACTGCATAATAAGCAATTACCCCGTAAAGAATCGCAAAATACGCAGTAGCAATCGGAAAGCCCGCATTAAATACACGGAAGAACTTAAAACCACTAATTTCTTTTTTAAATCGCTTGGTATTGATTAACAAACCTAGCAAGCCATCAGTAATGACCAAGGCTCTCAACAAGGGCGACTTAATACCATTGCCTACTAAACGCTCTTCTAAATCTTGTGAGGTGCCGGATACTTTATGGTGATGTAAATGAATCTTTCTGCGATACCAAGGGTTCACCGTATTAGGCCGCATAAGCCACACGGTTAACATCATAAAGTTATGTATAAAAGGACGATTACTAAAATACTGCTTATGGATAAGGTCATGCTCAAGCTCATGCGATATTGAGGTAATAAAGGCAGCCAGAATGATGCAAAGCCACGAGGGAATAACCGCTAAGTAATAAAGTGTCGCAACACCGAATAGTGAACACAACGACACCAGCAGAATTACCATCGCAATTTTATTTTGTTGGTTAAGTATAGGGTAACGCGCTCTTAACGACTGCTCTTCGGCCTTAATGGCTGTAACAATCGCCTTGATGTTTTGCTTTGCGGTTAATTTTGACATAGTAAGCTTTTGCTAACTGCTTGATACCAAAATCATACCGTAATTATCTACTGCTCTCGAGAAAATTGCGTTAAAAATGGTATTACATCATTTGCTGGTAATGGCTTAGAAAAGTAATAGCCTTGGATATAATCGCAGCCTGCTTCGGTAAGCACCGCCAATTGCTCGCGCTCTTCAACCCCTTCAGCAACGACCTTAATACCCAATACTCGACTCATTTGGATAATCGATTTAACCAGTGCTTCGTCACCTAAATCAACATGAACTTCATCTATGAAAGACTTATCAAGCTTGAGTACATCAACAGGGAAACGGCGTAAATAACTAAGAGATGAATAACCGGTACCAAAATCATCCAATGAAATTAAGCAACCCGCCTCTTTTAATTGAGTAAGCACATCGAGATGGTTAGTATTTTCAGGAGCTAAAACACTTTCAGTTAATTCAAAAGAGATTTGTGACGGCTTAACCCCTTGATTGTTGATAATTTCAAGCCATGCATTACGCTCAGGATTAAACTCAGTAAACTCAAATAAAGACCGATTTACGTTAAAAACAACATCGTTATAACCTTGCAGCTCTAACGCTTTTATTTGCTGACAAGTTTTAACCAACACCAGCTCTCCAAGTGGAATAATCACTCGAGACTCTTCTGCTAACGGAATAAACTCCGCAGGTGATACCCATTGCCCTTGATTATTCCAACGAACTAAACTTTCGAATTTAGCAACCGTGTTATTTTCTATATCGATAATAGGTTGAAAATAAACTTCAATTTCGTCGTTTTTCACTGCCAAAGTTAGCTGATCTATAAGCAAGTTTTGTGTTTTTATTTTGTTATCCATTTCAGTGCAGAAAAATAAATACTCCGTACCAGCTTGCTTTGCATTGAGAGTTGCAAGCTCAGCTTGTCTTATCAAGCGGCGTGCTATTTTTTCGATTTTATGTTCAGAGGAAGAAATATAACGTTGCTCAAAACAGCTGATCCCAAGAGTTACATATACTTGCTGGCTAATACCACCAATTGAAAAAGGCTCAACCAACAATGCTGTAATTTGCTTACAAACATGTTCTAGCTCACTAATATGTTGATAGGTTTGTAAAATAGCAAAGCTATCACCATCTATTCGTGAAAAGGCTGATTCTTTAAAACAGCTTTCAAGTCGCTCAGCTAGTTTACATAAAACTTTGTCACCAAATGTTAGGCCATATACCGTATTAATATTCTGAAATTTATCAACATCAAAATAAATTACTGCCAAGTTTGTATCTACTTCATCTTGATATGCAAGAGACGAAATTAAAGTACACAAGTACTCTTTAAAGTAAAAACGATTAGTTAACCCTGTAAGTTGGTCGTGGTTAGCGTGAAAATAAATTTTTCGCTCAGCTTCTTTTTTCTCGGTAATATCTAAAATAAATGCCACATAGCAATCCTCAGCATTATTTTGCATTTTGGTTATTGATAAAAATTGCGTATAGAACTTACCTTGCTTAGTTTTATTGGTAATTTCACCAGACCATTTGCCCTCAGTATTAATCTGATGCCACATAGCTTTATAAAAATGTGGATCATACTGGTTTGAACTTAAAATTTTAGGGTTTTCCCCTAAGACTTCGTCCAGCGAATAGCCCGTCATTTTAGTGAAGGCAGTATTTGCATAGGTAATTTCTACATTGTGGTCGCAGATAAAAATAGCTTCGTGGCTTTGTTCTATTAACTGATTAGAAAAATCTAGCTTAGCAATGAAACGGTCTTTTTCAATTTCACGCTGGATTAAACCTGTAAATAACGAAAAGAAAGATTCGATTGATAACGCATCACTTATTTCATGCTGAAAAAGCGCTACCAGAATGGTATTTGTCTTGCCAGAAATGCTTTGTAATGGCACACCCACATAAGCTTCAATATCCATATCAACAAGCAATTGATCATTAGGGAATAGCTGCTGAACACCTGAGTTGTAACTTGAAACACTGCCACAGCTGACATCATTGCATGGTGTACAGCGAATATCGTAGCTGATGTTTTCAACTATTTCGTCATGCGCAACTAAAGCGATGGTTGTCGCATATAAAGTTGACTCATCGACTTGAGCCAAAAAAACATGCGAAGCACCCAGCACTTCTGATAAAGATAGGCATATTGCATTATAAAAGTTCTCACTTTTAAGATTTGAAATACTTTCAACAATACGCTTTAAATCGTATGTACCCATGTTATGCCACCCAACCGTTTTTTCCGCTAAGAGTCTGACTTAACCTGAACTAAAGACGGTAAATTCTATTATATTAAGCACTTAAACACCATGGTACTCTAGTCGAAAGCGATTAACTTTCAAACAAATAAGCATACATTTTTCATGGTTATTTCAAAAGTAAGCATAGTTTGAAGTTTACAGGTTATAAATAGAACAAAAGTTATTTTAATCTGGGGTGAATTGGTACTTAGATTTGAGTTATAGGTGTTAGGCTCTGGGTGCTAGGCAAAATATCCCCTTGGGGCTGAGGGTGGTTTCAAAACCCAACAACCGCACCGCTCGGCTAAAAACTGACAGCTGATGGCTGGTAGCTTTTTCAGACATAAAAAAACCCTAACCAATTGGCTAGGGTTAAAAAGTGGTACCAGTAGGCGGACTTGAACCGCCACGCCCGAAGGCAACGGATTTTGAATTTGTGCAAGAGCACCCATGAAAACTTAAACGATTGATATTATTATATTTAATTTCTTATAACTGTGACAAAATGTTGTCACAATGGCAAAAAATCGTCACAGTTTTTATATAATTTACTTGAAGATAAACGCTTGTGATCACGGCCTTTATGCCATTTTAGCCGTTGCCGTTAAGCTTAAAAAACACAAACCATCTGCACCTCACAGCGATAACTTTCTTGTTCTTGGTAAACCCTAACACTTAAAACCAGGTCACTATGACCTTCGTTTCTCGTCCATAAATCCACTAGAACATCCCAATAACCTCTTTGCCAAATATAGACAGATGAATCCCATACGTCTTCAGGTAAGCTAATCAACTCTTCACCGTAATCTTTAATGTAGGAATTGATTTGGATTGAGGTGGTCTCTGGTAATTTCGACACTAATGGAATTTTACTAATGGACTGGTAGTCATTTTTAACGAGGCACCCTGCAACGGCGTATAATGTTTGTCGCCACTCAACAGGTATTGGTAGCTCTTTTTGTTCGTCCTTAACTACCATAGGGCTCCCTAAAATTTATTCCTTGATTTCTCTTAAGTGCTATAAGCAACCGTTCGTAATGAATCCAAAGCGCTTTTAAAGAATTTGGTAATGTATTTTGAATCCATAAAATAGGCTATTTCTCTTAAAGAAGAGTAACCCTATAACCTTAATGCCCAGTTTAGCGAGCAAAAACCTGAAGCTAAGCGGTATCTAACTAACAGCTTTAGTTGTGTTTAATAAATACCTATAATCGTAATAGTTCCACTAACAACAGAAATAACAGTACAAAATACAGCAAATTTATTTTTCCAAAACTTTAAGAATAGCAATGAAAACTGTGAATAGATGGGATTTTTTTTCATTACATAAGCAACACCTTTCTTGCTTAACTTAATTATTTTAGGTATTTCACTAACCTCATGAGAATCAAATAATTCTGAGCCGTTGTTAAACATACTGCGATAAACCTTTAAAGCGTTGTTACCCTTGATTGATTTAACTTGTTTCTTTAAAAAATACATATGTTCTAGAGCAGCTAATTCGATTTCCTCAATAACCTCTTGACGCAAAGGATGCCAAAAATAAGAAAGAAATTCATCCTGTTGCTTGTTTAACCTTACCTTGGAAATAGACTCTATTGCTTTTTCCATTTCCTCTTGTTCCCTCTCTCTTTTATCAGTTAGTATCTGATCTAATGTATTCAAACTATCAGTTAATTTTTTTTTATCATCAAAAAATTTCTTTATTTCATCATTAGACATTTATCACCAAATTTTAAATCAAACATTAAAACCTTATTGAACACCATTTTTATGGTTTAGGATAGAAAAACAGCAAATAATAATTTTATAGGAAACGCTATACATTCATAGTACTCCCCTAGAAACTATCAAATCACGTCATGTATTTTCACTTATTCTTGTTTAAGTAAATCTTCAGTTATATTTCGGATTAGTACAAACAATTGTAATTCCTACTAGCTATGTGTAAGTTATAAAAAATTTGATTATTAAAATCGCGAATTCAACCCCGAAGT